>NZ_JABWMS020000090.1:0-11852 GCF_013369155.2 Escherichia sp. 94.0001
AGGTCTGGCAGAAAGTGGCCAGGTTCTGACGAGCGTTGCCATCAAGATATAATTCGTCATTGATAATCTGGAATGCGACATCATCACGCATTTCGTGCAGCGGAAAACGTTTTGATTCTGCAATAGTGGAAATAGACTTCGCACCAAAACGTGAATCGAGTAATTCCGACCTTAAATCCGTTACTTGCTTCTTATCCATTTTAAACTCCTTAAAATGATTGGATCGCATTAAAAAAGTAGGATTTATCGATAAAGTAAGCAAGTGCAAAGGTCTTGTGTTTAAATAACAAAATCCTAATGTTATTTATCGTGAGATATTATGGGAAAATATATTTACGTTAAAAAACAATAGTGTAGGGTGTTATGGATTGTAGTGTGGTGTTGTATGTCATTATTTTGACGCGCTTTCTAACTCTGGTGAATTATCACATAAAAATTAGCCCTTAAAATATCATTATTAGTACTCGGTTGTTATTTTGAACGCATTCATAAAATTATTATATAAAATAACGTCTGTTGCTAAAACCCCCGCCAACGATATGTTGACGGGGGACGTCATTATTTTGGTAGTAATACTCCGGTAAAGGTATTCACCGGATGAGAAAGATATTGTTTAACCGTAGTGTTAACATTATCTACCGTCATTTGTTTCAATAATTGCTCCTGCGCAGTCCATGCGGCAGGATCGTCATATTGAATAAGACTATTTACAATGGTGTTCGCTAATTGTTGAACGCTACGCTGTTGGATATCGAGGCTACGCTGAACGTTTTGCTGGTATTCGTTCAGTTCTTGCTCACTGATCCCTTTAGCCAGACGCTTAACCATCACTTCATTCGCTAACGTTAACAGTTCATCATGTCGTTCTGGTTGACAAGTAAAAGCCAGCAAATGACTGATATCTTTGGCCTGAGGATCAACCGAGAGGCGAGAAGAAACGCTGTATGCTCCAGATGCCTGTTCACGAATATTAACGCGTAGATCTTTTGCCAGTGCGACGTTAAAAGCATCGAGCGCCATACGCGTCTCCAGATTTACAGGTGTCCGGGAATCATAACGATTCCACTGTGAAACCTGTGCCACAGGTTCATTTTGTTCTTTTACTGTAACCGATGCGTTGTCCGTCGCGCGAGTTAATGGTTTACCTGCGGCTAATGGCGAATCAGAGTGTTTTATTGATCCTAAGTAACGCGTAATTAACGGCAGAAGTTTGTCTTCTGCGACATTACCGACAACGACAAACGTGATATCCGCTGGAGATGAAAATAACTGGCGATCGACTGCCAGCGCGTCTGCGGCAGTAAATTGTGCAATCTGTTTTTCTTGCAGTAATTTCGTACGATCATCAGCATAGCGCTTCTCATACATCTGCTGGGCGAATTTCTCTGCTGGACGTTGGTCGAGCGTTTTCAACGCCTGAATTTGAGCATTTTGTAGCGATGCCCAAATATTGTCATTAATCGTGCTGTGAGTGATTCGCTGGTTAATCAACTGGAAACCAGGTTCAGGATTATTAGCCCGCGCGCTCACGGAGAGCAACGTATTCAGCCCACTGACTTTGCTGCTCATGGTTACCGAGTTTTCCGCACTCCAGCGTTTCAGGCTGGAAGAGGAGAGATCACCAACGCCGCTTCCGCTTACTGCTTTATTTGCCAGCGCGATAAGTGCTTTTTGCTGCGCAGGGAAACTTAAATCGCCTTTATTAGATACGGCAGTAATTTGTAGCTTTTGCTCTTCACCCGCGGATTTTGCCAGAATAACCCTGGCACCATTGGAAAGTGTTAATGATGTCAGATTCTCAGCCAGCGTTTCTTTGCTGCTAATTTCCGCCTGTGGGTCAGCGTCTACTGTTAACGATAAATTTCTGCCTGGGAAGATGTAAGCCGCCAGCTTTTTGTTGGCGTACTCTTTTTCCAGCGCCAGGATAGCCGCAGGAGACAATGCTTTTTTGGCAGCAACCTCATTGTTTACCATTTGCTCCCAAAATGCGTCCTGGTTCTTTCTTAACTGCTGCCATTTTTCAGCCAGACTTTGCACGGTAATTTGCTGCCACAGACGTTTCGAAAGTTGATATGTCTCTTCCGGCGACAAGAACGGCGTATTATTTAATGAGCTGGATGCCAGGCGACTGGTCAGCATACGTAAATCACGTTCAGCTTGCTGATCAACCGCATTTTTCAGCCAGGTGAGACGGGTAGATTTGACATCATCGAGTTCTTCAGCAGAAAAACCATGCTGATCAATAGTTGCCAACTCTGCCATTAATGCATTCGCAGCATCCTGCATATTATTGTCACGTGCATTTACACGGAAAAACAGCGACTGATAATCGGGTGCAATTTTAACGCTGCGCGCAGTGCCACCAGAAATAGTCTTCAACTCGCCCGACTGTATACGTTCCTGCATACGTTGATTGAACAGCTGAACCAACATGCTCCATTCCGCTTGTTCGATAAAGCTTTGCTCATCGTTTACTTGTACCAGTGGCAGGCGATAATAGAGTGCAATGCCGTTCACCCGGTTTTCTTTATCATTAATAATATTAAAGCGTAGATTGTTTTCTGCTTTTGTCGGCCAGACGCGATTTTCAGCTGCTTTATTAGCCGGGAGCTTACTTAAATTATCCTTTATCAGCGCCAGCGCTTCTTTACTGTCGATATCGCCGACCACAATAAAGGTCATATTATTGGGTTGATACCAGCGTTGATAAAATTGGCGCAATTGTGCCGGTGTGACCGTGGCGACGGTATCCATCAGGCCGATAGGTTCACGGTCTAAATTACGTGTATTTGCCAAAAGAAAAGGGCGGCGCGCCTGAGATGTACGCCATTTCGCATCCTGATGTGCACGCCATTCCTCAGTAATTACGCCGCGTTCAGCGTCTACTTCGAGTTTTTCAAAGGTTGCGGCATTACTCCATTCACTGAAGATTGCCATCACTTGTTGCAGATTTTGTTTCTGCGTAGTCGGCAAACTCACCTGATACACTGTTTCGTCATAGCTGGTATAGGCATTAACATCGCGACCAAAACGCAGGCCCATTGACTCAAATGTTTCGATGACTTTATTACCCGGCCATGTTTTTGTGCCGTTAAACATCATATGTTCTACAAAATGAGCCACGCCGCGCTCATTGTCTTCTTCCTGCAATGAACCGGTATGAATTTGCAGCCATAAATTTACCTGATCCTTTGGATGAGCATGCGGATAAATCATGTATCGCAAGCCATTGTCCAGTTGCCCGGTAATTAACTTTTCATCCTGCGGTAAGGCGGCGGCAATCAGTCGCCCGGGGAGCAACAGAGTTGCCACTAACGTCAGTAAGAAACAGAGGTTTCTCATAATTATCTCCATGCGAAAACCGGGCGAATTTACCCGGTTAAGTAAAATCCGAACTATTAAAATTTCATGCTGACATCAAGCCAGAAAGTACGGCCACTGGCGTAGGTCGCCACGCCGGTATTCGTTGTATCAACAGCGGTTTTGCTATCCAGTACATTGAGAATATCGGCACTGATCGTCAGGTTTTGTTGTTTCAGAAATTGTGGCGTCCAGGACAAGCGGGTGTCCCAGGTCAGGCTGCTATCCAGTTTTTCGTCAACATACTGCTTGTAATCTGAATATTCGCTGATGTATTGCGCATTCGTCTTACCCAGGATAATGCGAGCTTTACGCGCTTCTTGCCAGGTCAGCGTATTCGCCCACACCAACCCGCTCGGTTGATGCGTGAAATCCATGTTTAAGGAGATCTTTAGTGGATTATTAAAATCCGCCACTGGAACGCTATCGTAAGAGACCAGATTACCGTTATAAACCACCCGGTTATCACCGGTATTGCTCTCCTCATAACCATTGTTTAACGACAAGTTGCCCTTGCTCTTGATATAGCTAAAGACAATTTGTGGGTTAATATCTACCTGGCTGATATGCAGGGGTTCGGCCAGTTCAAAACTGAGGTTGAACGAATGCGTTTTGGTTTTACCGTCGTTGTTATATTCAGTAATGGTGGTTTTAGTCGCGCTGTCGGTACGACTGCTTTTGCTGATTTGATCATGCGCTTCACGGTAAACATAGTTTGCGCGCGCAATAACGTTCTTACCGATTTTTTGCTGCAATCCCATTGCCAGTTCATCGTTATAAGGCGTTTTCAAATCCTGATAGCGCGTCAGGGTTTTATTGCCTGATACCGATTCCGTCCAGCTATTGCGGATATCACGTAATCCCATATCAAGAATATTCCCGCCATAGTAACGGTTATAACCTGCGGTAATCATTGAGGTTTGATCAGCAAAAATATCCCATTCCGTCATAAAGCGCGGGGAGATATTGTGGTTTGACAGATAGTTATCATAGTCATACCGCACGCCGGGCATTAACGACACATTACGCCAGTTAATGCGATCCGCCATATACAGCGTGTAATTGTCTATTCCCAGGCTGCCTTTACCTTTATGGTAAATGGTATGGTTAGTTTTCTTTCCGGCAGCATTAATCACATAGGATTCAGACTGGTTATGGCGTTCAGTCCATGCATCGGAAAAGATGTATTCCGCGCCGAAGTAGGGTTGATGCGAAACATTACCCACGGCGAATTTTTGCCAGTCAAGGCGTGTTTTGAAGGTGTAATTATCTACAGCCTGGGAAATGTGTCCTAATCCGCCACGGGTGCAACGCCCTGAAATATCACCATATGTACATGAAAGTTCGGTGTACCAGATGTCATGATCGTGACGGGTATAATCACTAATATGATCCCAACCAACGGTGGTACGCAGTTTGGCCCATGCGAGCTGGGTATCCATATCCCATGCCAGACCATAGGATTTATTACCCATTTCGCGATCAGACTCCGGGAAGGTGCTGGTATTATAATCACGGCTGGAGCCGGTATATTTTAAGGTTAAATCGTGGGTAAAGCGGTCGCTGGCAAACCAGGTAAATTTGCTCAATGCAGTATCGATAACGTTTTTATACTGTGCCCTGCCGGCGACAACGCCGTCATTCGAAACATAATCCGCGCGGATGATATCAGACTGGCGGCGCGATAAACCGGCGGTAACGCCAAAGTTATCAGCGAGTTCCTGATTAAACGCCAAAGTATAAAAGTTCTTTTTAAAATCTGGAGAGTAATAAGTACTTCCTGAAGAACCTTGGTTAAATGCGCTCTTGTTATTCTCATCGATATGCGATGTTAACCAGTTTGAACGCGTAGTGCGATAACCCAGTTTCACGCTGCTATCATCAGCATTGAAGCGTTTGATCTTTGCATCAATTACCCCGCCATTGAAGCGACCGAATTCAACCGGCACAAAACTGTCATAAAGCGTCACATTGTCCAGTAAGCTGACATCAAGATAATAGCCCTGTGACATCCCGCTAATATTGGTTGCACTACTGGCATCGGACTCATTCGCTGGGTTCAGGTTATTAGTTGCACTAATACCGTCAATCAAATAGGCATTCTGGTAGGGCGACGCACCGTGAATAGAGATTTTCTCCGGGCGAATATCTCCCTGGTTCAACGAGGTACTTTGCGTTGAATCCATGCGCACCGCAGGGTTGGTTCTCAGCAGATCGCTGATATTGCCATTCCCGGTCGGTAAACGCTCGATGCTTTCACTGGTGTAATGCGTGTTGCCGTTTACGGGTACAGGGACAGGAGCATAGACCGTCATCTCTTCAAAAACATGCATGTACATGTTTTTGTCATCGACGGCCTGCGCCACATCAGCGCCACATAAAATGACGCCAGGAATAAGAACTCGCTTCATTTATTTTTATCTCCGTACAGCAGGGCTTTTATTGTTTTTATAAAACCGCGCTAATGTCACAAATATCATCGGCCAGGTTCCAGACACCGGGTTGATGTGTAACCATAATGACGCCGCTTGTGGGTAGTTTTTCACGCACTAAACGCAGTAAGCGGATAGCCTCTTGTTCCTCAAGATGAGAGGTAGTTTCGTCAAGAAATATCCATTTCGGACGTCGTAAAATTAATCGTGCCAGGGCGATACGTTGTTTTTCGCCGCTGGAAAGAATATCTCCCCAGCGATCGTGGTCATGAATACGCGCAGCCAATTTCCCCAGACCAACCTGATGCAGTACTTCGCTCAACGATTTATCGTCTACGGGCAGAGGAAGTGCTTTACAAATAATCTCTTTCAGTAAGCCGCTTTTGATTAACGGTGTTTGTGACACATACCAACTGTCAGCAGGAGACGAAATATCACCTTTAAACCACGGCCAGCAGTGGGATAATGTTTTAAGCAGTGTGGTTTTTCCCGCACCAGAGTAACCTTTCAGTAATAGCCATTTGCCTGGCGAAACATGAAAGTTCAGGTTCTCTAATATGATCTTATTATCAGGAGTACGAATACTCGCGTCAGCCACTTGTACCGCATGTTGGCAATTTTTAGGCTTATTCGTAGGGCGCTGTTCGGTGAGTTGATGGAACTCATACAAGCGATCGATAACCGCAGCCAGTTCAGCAAGTTCATCATATTTATAAATAAACCAGCTTAAATTGTTCGATACCAGCATAAATGCCTGGCGTGATTTCATCAGTCCGCCCAGATTGATCTGTCCGCTAATAAACTGCGGCAATAACAGAAAGTAGGGAAGAACGCTAAGCGAGCGCGAATAAATATTCTGCCAGTAATCAAGCCACCGCTGACGATTCATTAAACGATGCCAGTTCTCTTTAATGGTATGAAAATTTTCGCTCAACTCCTGGCGTTGTAGAGACTCAGCATTGCTTAGCGCAATCAGTTCTGCCTGCTTATTATGCTGCACAAGATTAGTTCGAAATGTCGCTTCGCTACGTTGTTTTTCCACATTAAGCGGACGAATACGTTTACCAACCTTATGGGTAAATAAAGTTCCACCGATCACAATGAGCACGACGGTATAGACCATATACCCCTGGATACCCCATTCAGTTCCACCAACAGTGAATGAGAGCGTACCCGCGCTTTGCCAAAGAATAACGGTAAAGGTGATCAGCATGCTAAGTGACTGGATGAAGCCAAATGAAAGGCTGAGCGTTTTGCTGATCAGTAAGAGAATGTCTTCAGCGATACGTTGGTCAGGGTTATCTGTATTTTTATGCTCGCCGTAGATCTGCGTGAAATAGTAGTTTTTATCTGCAAACCAGCGATTAAGGTAGTAATCTGTTAACCATTCGCGCCAGCGAATAGTCAGTAGTTTAATTAACCATGTTTTGTTTACGGATATTAATACAAAGATCCCCAGCAGGGCAGGGAACCAAAGGACAAGCTGCCAAAGCTTATCAGTTTCTTTCTGGCTTAGCGCATTGAAAAAATCATTATTCCAGTCGTTTAACCAGACCTGAATTTTAACCACGCCAAGGATCATGGCGAGGATAATAATGATTAACAACACTGAAGTTTTATTATTCTTACGCAGCCAAAAGGGCTTCAGCAGACAGAGATACTTTGCTATCAACATACAAAACGTAATGGGAATGGTTATCATTAGCGAAAATTGATTGTGCCATTCAATGATTATCTATGGCAATGATATACTGATGAAATTTATTTAAGTATCATTTAACAATATGAAATATAAAGAAATGTTTCATTTTCAGTGGTTATGGTTATGCTATTGATAATCAAGAGTATTGCTAATGCCCTGACGCATACCTCGTAAGCCAGGATTTTCGCAAAGGAAGATGATGAAGACGAAACACCCGACAGGTATTTATGTCGGGTGCCTTGTTAAGGTCATAAGAAGGAGGCTAAGAATGGAACTAAGGGGGAGCGTTATTAATTATTCTCCATTTGTTTTGCAACATCCATAATGTGGTAAAGCGGTACTCTGTTCTTAGCTAACTCCACCATGGCGTTCATATAAGGTACCATGGTTGAAAAAAGGATTTTATAACCTTCGCAAAAATAGGAAATAGTCTCATTGTTTACTTTAGTAATACGATGCTTAGGGCAACCACCATTGCAGATAGGTTTATATACACATTGCTGACATTTCGCTGAAATCCGTTTTTTTTGCGCTGTCAGTTGTACACTGTTCATCGTTTTGAGTTCAGATTTATTAATGCTTCCAATTTTGTACTGTGGATAGACAAAATGGTCGCATTCGTAAATGTCTCCATTACTTTCAACAACCAGATTATCCTTGCAGGACTCCTGGAAAATACAACTGGTATGCCCATTCCCCAAAAAACGGCTGACAAAGCTTTCAAACTGACGGATGAAAATTTCACCCACATCGTATTTAACCCATTGCATAAAAATGGTTGACATAAACTTGCCATAAGCCGTGGGAGGCACAGAAAAATCAATGATACGGAATGTGTTCTCACTATGACCACTGAAATCAATATTCGGCGTCCCGGTTTCGAGCAATTCGATAAATTGCATATGTTTACTGCCGATAGATTTTAAAAAATGATAAACTTCAAGAGGGTAATGGACATTAATGTTATTAATGACGGTTAACGTATTAAACTCTATTTGATATGATTTCAGACGCTCGATGGCTGCTATCACTTTTGCAAAAGTACCGTTACCTGAATTACTGCGTCTGTAGCGGTCATGTAGCTCCTGGGGTCCATCGATCGAGATACCAACCAGAAACTCATGTTCTTTGAGAAAGGCACACCATTCATTATTCAATAAAATGCCATTCGTTTGCAATGCATTAAAAATTCGTTTTTGGCCTGCATAGCGTTGTTGATAGTGAATAACTTTACGGAAAAAATCCAGGCCAGCTAGAGTGGGTTCACCGCCTTGCCAGGTAAAATAGACCTGATTGCCAGACGCTTCGATATATTGTTTGATGAACTCTTTCAGAGTGCTGTCATCCATCCATTTTTCATGAGTAAACTGCGACTCTTTTTCAAGGTAAAAACAGTAATCACATTTGAGATTACATTGAAAACTGGAGGGCTTGGCTGTAACGTGCATCGCTATCTCGCTCAATAAGGCGGCGGAAAAATCCGCCGCATGAAGGTTTAGTTATTTCGCTTCGCTTAGTGCTTTCTTGATATTGTTAAACTTCTCCTGATTTACCTCGCTAAGCGGTGGCTGGCTGTTGTCGATAAACTCTCTTACCACGCCTTGCATCTCTTTAACGACCTGCGGATTGGCGGCGGCAAGGTTATCTTTTTGCTGTAGATCCGTCAGTTTGTATAGACCTAACTGATTATTTTCTACTGTATAGACAAGCGAATAATCATTATTTCTCACCGTATAAGAGAATTGGCTTAAGTCCTCGGTGTTGGGGTTATGCGGGTAATCGTCTGACTGATGGCGGACAAATTTGTGGTAATTATCCCAGAATGGAATATTTTCCTCATCAAACCAGTGAGAATAAGATGTTATCCATGTCAGATTTTTATGTGGCTCACCTTGTTTCTTATCTTGCAACCAGGGCAGCAATGAAACACCATCCAATTTTAGCTCTTTTGGAATGCTGATATCGGCTGCATCAAGAGCTGTCGGGTAGAAATCCATTGCGGAAATCAGCTTGTCATAATTACCGGGTTGAAGTTTTCCTTTCCACCACATAAACATTGGGGTGTGAGTACCGCCAGGATAGGTCTGACTCTTATAGCCTTTTTGCGCCCCGTTCAGCGGCAGAGGACCATCGATAACTGCACCATTGTCGGAGGTAAATAGAATTATTGTATTGTCATACTGTCCGTTTTTCTTTAGTTGTTCAAGAATGCGTTTTACGCCCTGATCAACAGAATAAACGGAAGCGTAGTAGTTATCTGCTGTTTGGCTACCGGTATTAAATTGCTTCTGATATTGCTCTGGTGCAGGGTTGTCGTTTGGCAGGTGCGGAGCATTATAAGCCAGGTAAACCATAAAAGGCTGGTCAAGTGTTTTAGCACGATCAACAACGCCAATTGCCTCATCGGTTAACTGATCGCTGATATAACCTTTTGCGGGGACGCGCTCACGATTTTTGAACAGAGAAGGGGAGTTATAATATGCCGTTCCTGCAGCGTGGAATCCCATAAAGTAATCAAAACCACGGTTTTGAGGTTGCCATTCTTCCGCAGAAAATGTGGTGAAGTTGTCATGATAGTCACGCGTTTGTTTATCTTCCGGTACTGGCACATTACTGATTTTTGACAAGTGCCATTTACCTACTGCTGCAGTGTAATAACCATGATTCTGGAATAATTCAGGCAAGAAAGTTTCTGTCAGCGGAATACCATCCTGAGCATCAGTATTGGAGTACACACCAAAACGAGCGGGCGCTCGACCGGTCATTATTGCGGCGCGGGAGGGACCGGAAACCCCGTGCGCCACATAGCCGTTAGTAAAACGTACACCTTCATCCATTAACGAAAGCAGTGTTGGCGTCGATTTTGATGCAGCTTCAATGGCTTTATCTATCCCTATTTTGTAGGTATCGACAACTTCACGATTTTCCATTGTTTTTGGGTCAAAAGAACCCTTATCAAAAGGAAGTTGTCCATAACCCAGATCATCCATGGTCAGTACGATGATATTTGGCTTTCCTTTAGTACTGTATTCAATCGGCGTAAAGTCTGAGAAAGCAACGTTTGTTTTAGTTGCTTTCAGCTTTACATCATCAGCCGCATGAGCGGTAAATGCAGCCATACCAGATGCCAGTATCAAAGATATCGAGGTACTTACGACACTTTTCTTCAATGCAGACTTCATAAATGTTCCTCTTCTTATTGTACTTAATTCCAAAGTAATTTTACGAAGAGAAATAAGATGATGTAAGTGAAGTGAGTCACATAAAGAGATAGCAGATTTGGCTAAAAAAAGAGAAACAACAGTCTAAAAAGCGTTGACATTGCTTTCTGTTGAGTCAAGTAATTTCTCAATGCTAAATATCTAACTAATTGATATTTAGTGTATTTATGTGTTTTGATGGCAATTTATTGCATTGGGATCATAAATAAATATGAAAGAGATTATTTAGATACATAAATATGTGATGTATATCACCAATTCTCATCATGAAATACAATTCGTAATGACACATTGGGGCAGGTAATAGCTGCCCCTTTAATTCTTACTTAGCGTGTGGTTGACTATTCGTGAACGAATAATCAATTAGCCAAAGCATTCATCGTGTTGCCCGTGTTCATATTCGTGTGCCTTTGACAACGGTACTCCTTTGAAACTCTCTTTGGACTGTTGCCGAAATGTTTGCGGAAAGCATAAATAAAATAAGATGTACTGGCATAACCACATTTTTCGGCAATTTTATTGACTGAACCTTCTACGCGTATCAAATTTTTTGCGTGTTGCATTCTGGCATCTAAAAGAATTTGTGAGAATGTCGTTTGCTCTTGCTTTAGTTTTTTCTTCAGCAGGCTTTCACTAATATACAGGCAATCACAAATATCTTTTAGTTTCCATGGGTGTGCCAGCTTCATATTGACAATGTTTCTCACTTTCCCTGATACGGATAGCACACCGTTAGTTAATAATGTAATGAAACCTTTGCATGCTGCAAAAATAGACAGGCAAGAAAAAAGCAAAAGTTCAGAAAAATTCTGATGATTGCGTTCTTCAGAGTTGAGATAAGCAATCATTTCATTAAGTAATCCAGTTGGTACATTTGAAGCACGTAAAAACTTCGCAGGAACAGGCATAGTCACTGTCTGAATATTAGTGCATTGTAGATATTTTTTAATGGTGTTTTCATTAAATCCAATTTCTTTGAAATGCCGCTCATAAGGTTCAAAATGCGTACGAACAGCGTTATCTACCATCAGGATTTCACCATCAGAGAAGGCGTAATCTTTATCTAAAATGTTAGCGTTGAAGGCATGATGAATAAATATAACAGAACAAACGAGCGACATTTTATCTCCTTAAAAC
>NZ_JABWMS020000091.1:0-10893 GCF_013369155.2 Escherichia sp. 94.0001
GGATCGGGCATTTATTTACGAATTTGCAAAAATGATCTTTGCTTATATTAATGATAGAAGTCTTGAGGTTACATTACTTTCATGTTTTGCGGAGACCGATCAAACAAGAATTCAGAGCTATATTCCTCAGCCTCAAGATGCGGAAAAATTTTGGAATAATTTACAATATAAGGTGACTC
This sequence comes from Escherichia sp. 94.0001, assembly GCF_013369155.2. Classification (NCBI taxonomy): domain Bacteria; kingdom Pseudomonadati; phylum Pseudomonadota; class Gammaproteobacteria; order Enterobacterales; family Enterobacteriaceae; genus Escherichia; species Escherichia sp. 94.0001. The sequence goes on from NZ_JABWMS020000091.1 coordinate 180, forward strand.
TTCCCATTCATTAATGTTGCAGGTACAACATAATACAGCAGGTCAGCGCTATCCCATAATGAAACCAATATCGGGTTAGGAGACGGGTAATCGTAAAGGCATATGCGCTTATTTTTGACACAATGAGATGATTTCCTAAACTGATCAAAACCTTCTTCCCAACATGGCATATCAGCCCGATAATGCTTTGAGATCGAAGGATTAGCAAACAAGGAGATCGATCATGCAATTTTCTACAACCCCAACTCTGGAAGGCCAGACCATCGTTGAATATTGCGGTGTGGTGACAGGCGAAGCGATTTTAGGTGCCAATATTTTCCGTGATTTCTTTGCCGGTATCCGCGATATCGTTGGCGGACGCTCCGGGGCTTATGAAAAAGAATTGCGTAAAGCGCGGGAGATTGCCTTTGAGGAACTTGGTGAGCAGGCGCGGGCGTTGGGGGCCGATGCCGTAGTCGGTATTGATATCGACTACGAAACGGTCGGGCAAAACGGCAGTATGCTGATGGTTAGCGTCAGCGGTACGGCGGTGAAAACGCGTCGATGAGAAGAGTCTTCTGGCTGGTCGCCGCCGCTCTGTTACTGGCAGGGTGTGCCGGCGAAAAAGGCATTGTCGAGAAAGAGGGATATCAGCTTGATACCCGACGCCAGGCGCAGGCGGCGTATCCGCGCATTAAAGTGCTGGTGATCCACTACACCGCAGATGATTTTGATAGCTCGCTGGCGACATTGACCGACAAGCAGGTCAGCTCGCATTATCTGGTCCCTGCGGTACCACCGCGATACAACGGTAAACCGCGCATCTGGCAACTGGTGCCGGAACAGGAACTGGCCTGGCATGCGGGGATTAGCGCCTGGCGCGGGGCAACGCGTCTTAATGACACCTCTATTGGCATTGAGCTGGAAAACCGTGGCTGGCAAAAATCATCCGGAGTGAAATATTTTGCCCCGTTTGAACAGGCACAGATTCAGGCGCTTATTCCGCTGGCGAAAGATATTATTGCCCGTTATCACATCAAGCCGGAAAACGTAGTGGCGCATGCGGATATTGCGCCGCAGCGCAAAGACGATCCGGGGCCGTTATTCCCCTGGCAACAACTGGCGCAGCAGGGGATTGGTGCCTGGCCGGATGCGCAACGGGTGAACTTTTACCTTGCCGGGCGCGCGCCGCACACACCGGTAGATACCGCATCATTGCTGGAGCTTTTGGCGCGCTACGGTTATGACGTTAAACCTGATATGACACCGCGCGAGCAGCGGCGCGTGATTATGGCGTTCCAGATGCATTTCCGCCCGACGTTATACAACGGCGAAGCGGATGCAGAAACTCAGGCGATTGCCGAAGCGTTGCTGGAGAAATACGGGCAGGATTAGCGCGGCAGTTTTCCGTGGTCGCGTAGCCAGGCGGCAGTTTTCTCGATACCTTCATCCAGGGTGAGGACTGGTTGATAACCTAACTCTTCCTGCGCACGCGTAATATCCAGCGTAAAGTCAAAATTCAACTTGGAGACGCCGTAGTGGGTCAGGGGCGGCTCTTTTGCTGACTTGCGGCCTAAACGCTCCATGCTGCGGGCGATCATATCCAGCATCGGGTAGGGGACGGAACGAATACGACAGTCAATATTCAACTCGTCGATAAGTTTCTGCACGATGCTGCGTAGAGTGCGATGCTCGCCGTTGGTAATGTTATATGCTCGCCCGGAAGGCAGCTTATCGCAGGCTTCCTGACTTGCCAGCCACATGGCGTGCACGGCATTTTCATAGTACGTCATATCGACCAGCGCACTGCCGCCGTGTGGTAACAGAATGCTGCCGTAGTGGTGCATCATATGCGCCAGACGGGGAATAAAGACTTTATCGTGCGGCCCGAACAGACTTTGTGGGCGTAAAATAGTAAAGCGTGTTTGTGGATTCGCCTGCGAAAGCATATTGATCACTTCTTCGCTGGCCGCTTTGCTGCGGGCAAACTCGTTAGCGAAGCGGTGAGGGCGAAAATCTTCTTTAATATCGCGATGGTGGTGATAATCGAAGTACAGGGAGGGGGAAGAGATATGAATAAAGTTACGTACTCCCCAGGCGACAGCCCATTCACCCAGACGGCGAGTGGCGCGAACGTTAGCCAGATCGAAAGCCTGTTGTGTCCCCCACGGAGAGGTAAAGCTGGAGCAGTGCCACAACGTATCAATGCCTGCGAGCATCACTTTAGCTTGTGATGAGACCAGCTCGGTCAGATCCGCCGGAACAAACTCTGCGCCCATTTTTTCCAGCAATTTACCCATTGCCTCGTTGCGACCGGTCGCTCGCACGCTGATGCCTTTCTGGCACAAAAACTCTACCGCGTTTCGACCTAAGCCGCTGGTGGCGCCGGTAACCAGTACCTTCATATCAATCCACTGTTGTTGAGAAAATGACGTGCGCATTCTTCCGTGATTTCCCCCATGATGCAATGGGAAACATGAAAGAATAACGCAGGTTTTGTCGATTAATCTGTGCTTTGTTCTGCCAGTCTGGCGATTCGTTTTGCCATTCCGCGAAAAATAAACAGATGCGCGGGGATCATCAATAACCAGTAAAACAGCCCCGGCATACCGTGCGGATGCCAGAATGCGCGAACATCGATAGTACGATAGTCACCTTTATCTTCCAGGGTAAAACACAGTCGTCCCAGCCCCGGCGCTTTCATGCCAAATAACAGCGTAAGTTGTTTTTCCGGTTCAACGACAATCACTTTCCAGCTATCCACCGCATCTCCGGTCTGCAAATATTCACGCTCCGGGCGGCCTTTCGCCAGCTTATGACCGATCGCGCGGTCCATCAACGCCCGGGTTTGCCACAAAATATTGCCAAAGAAATAACGCTCTTTACCGCCGATTTGATTCACCACCTGCCATAAAGCCGCAAGGCTGGCGGACGTTTTAACGGTAAACCCCGCCTGTTTGGCGAAATAACCGTACTCCGGTCGCCAGCGGGCAAAGGCCTGAGCGTCGTATCCCCAGTCGCTGGAGTTGACCAGCTTTTCTTCTTCTTTCAACGTGCGACGTACCGCGTCATCGAAAGCGATCAGCCGTTGTGGGATGAGTGCACGTAGCGCGGTGTCATCCGCCAGCAGATCATGTTTCAGCCCCTGAATCAACGCTTTGGCGGTGGTTGGCGGTACGGAAGTAATCACATTGAGAAACCACACCGAAATCCAGCGGGTGGGAAAGGGGATGGGGATTAACCAGCGGCGCTTACCGCTCACCGCCATAAAATGTTCAAACTGTTGCTGATAACTGAGCACCTCTGGTCCGGCGGCTTCGAAGATGCGGTGTTCGCTGGCCGGATGATCTAACAGCGCCACCAGATAGTGCAGCAAGTTTTCCAGCGCGATGGGCGTGGTGCGTGAACGAACCCAGCGTGGCGGCGTTAACACTGGCAGGTTGTAGACCATATCGCGCATGACTTCGAACGCTGCTGAACCTGCACCAACGATAATTCCGGCGCGCAATTCGGTCACTGGGACACCCGCTTCACGAAGAATATCCGCCGTAGCCTGACGGGCGCGCAGATGGTCCGACTGCTCGTGAGGCGGGGCCTGCAATGAACTGAGAAAGATTAATTGTTTAACCGGTGCTTCGCGCAGCGCATCGCGGACGTTAAGAGCTACCTGGCGTTCCTGAGCGATAAAATCACCGCCTTCGCCCATGCTGTGCACCAGAAAATAGACGGTATTGATATTCTGCAACAGGGCCGGAAGGTTATCCGGCCAGCTGAGATCGACTTTATGGCAACTGACGTTTGCCAGTTGCAGTTTTGCAAGCCTGTCGACGTGACGTGCTGCCGCCAGGATCTGATGCCCTTGTTGGCTGAGCGCGTGCACCAGATGCTGACCAATATAGCCACTGGCACCGAGAACTAAAATGCGTTGCGGCACGTCTCTCTCCTTAACGCGCCAGGAAAGCGCGCCAGTGGGCTGCGACTTCTGCCAGTTGTTCACGCGAGACATCAAGATGGGTTACCAGGCGGACAATCGGCGAGGCGTTAATCAGTACGTTTCTCGCTTTCATGTATTCGCCTAACGCGGCAGCATTTTCTTGTCCGACGCGAACAAACAGCATATTGGTGTCCTGACGCATCACATCCGCGCCTGCTTCACGCAACTGCTCCGCCATCCAGGCTGCGTTGTCGTGGTCTTCCTGCAAGCGTGCGACGTTATTTTTCAGCGCATACATCCCTGCGGCAGCCAGAATGCCGGATTGACGCATCCCGCCGCCAGTCATTTTCCGCCAGCGGATGGCGCGTTTAATGTAATCACGATTGCCGACCAGTAATGAACCGACTGGCGTACCAAGACCTTTCGACAGACAAATGGTGAACGAATCACAATATTGCGTGATCTCTTTCAGTTCGCAGCCGTAAGCCACCACGGCATTAAAGATGCGCGCCCCGTCAACATGCAGTGCCAGATTGCGCTCGCGAGTAAATTCCCATGCTTCTTTCAGGTATTCCCGCGGCAGCACTTTTCCATTGTGGGTGTTTTCCAGACTGAGTAATTTGGTGCGGGCGAAATGGATATCGTCGGGTTTGATTTTCATGGCGACTTTATCCAGCGGTAGCGTACCGTCGGCGTCAGCATCGATGGGTTGCGGCTGAATACTGCCCAGCACCGCTGCGCCACCGGCTTCAAACAGATAGTTATGCGCGGCCTGACCGACAATATACTCTTCGCCGCGCTCGCAGTGACTGAGCAGAGCGACCAGGTTGGCCTGAGTGCCGGTAGGCAGAAAAATGGCGGCTTCTTTCCCGGAAAGCTCTGCCGCATAGTCCTGCAGAGCATTAACGGTAGGGTCGTCTCCGTAAACGTCGTCCCCAACCGGGGCGGCCATCATTGCTTCGAGCATGGCGCGGCTCGGTCGGGTAACGGTATCACTGCGTAAATCAATCATGGCATGTCCTTATTTATGACAGGAAATGCCACCCTTTTTACCTTAGCCAGTTCGTTTTCGCCAGTTCGATCACTTCGTCACCGCGTCCGCTGATGATTGCGCGCAACATATACAGGCTAAATCCTTTGGCCTGTTCGAGTTTGATCTGCGGCGGAATGGCTAACTCTTCTTTCGCAACTACCACATCCACCAGCACCGGGCCGTCGATGGAAAAGGCGCGTTGCAAGGCTTCATCGACTTCAGCGGCTTTTTCTACGCGGATGCCCGTAATACCGCACGCTTCAGCAATGCGGGCAAAGTTGGTGTCGTGCAGTTCGGTGCCGTCAGTCAGGTAGCCTCCGGCTTTCATCTCCATCGCCACAAAGCCCAGCACACTGTTGTTAAAGACGATAATTTTTACCGGCAACTTCATTTGTACCACTGAGAGAAAATCGCCCATCAACATACTGAAACCGCCATCACCGCACATGGCGACCACCTGTCGTTCCGGCTCGGTTGCCTGCGCGCCCAGCGCCTGAGGCATGGCATTAGCCATTGAACCGTGGTTAAACGAACCTAACAGGCGGCGCTTGCCGTTCATTTTCAGATAACGCGCCGCCCATACCGTTGGTGTGCCGACATCACAGGTGAAAATGGCGTCATCGGCAGCAAAATGGCTAATTTGCTGCGCCAGATATTGTGGGTGAATGGCTTTCTCACTCGGTTTAGCTAAATCGTCCAGCCCTTTGCGGGCATCGCGGTAATCTTCCAGCGCTTTATCCAGAAATTTGCGATCGGTTTTTTCTTCCACTAAAGGCAGCAATGCACGCAGAGTCGATTTGATATCACCGACCAGTGCCATATCCACCTTACTGTGCGCGCCGATGCTGGCCGGGTTGATATCAATCTGAATAATTTTGGCATCGGTCGGGTAGAACGCACGGTAGGGGAATTGGGTGCCGAGCAGCACTAACGTGTCGGCGTTCATCATGGTATGAAAACCTGACGAGAAGCCGATTAATCCCGTCATTCCGACACCATACGGATTATCGTATTCGACATGCTCTTTACCGCGCAGGGCATGAACAATTGGCGCTTTAATTTTTCCGGCAAACTCGACGAGCTCTTTATGCGCCCCCGCGCAACCGCTGCCACACATCAGAGCGATATTGCTGGAGTAACGCAGCAGTTGCGCCAGTTTGCGTAACTCTTCCTCTTCTGGGCTGACGACTGGTTGTGGCGCATGATACCAGTGCGTGGTTGCCCCTTCCGGAGCCGGTTTTAACGCCACGTCGCCCGGTAACACGACAACGGAAACGCCACGGTTTAGCACCGCTTTACGCATAGCAATCGCCAGCACTTGTGGGATCTGCTCCGGGCTGGAAACCAGCTCGCAATAATGGCTACATTCGCGGAATAACTCTTGCGGGTGGGTTTCCTGGAAATAGCCGCTGCCAATTTCGCTGGAAGGGATATGAGCGGCAATTGCCAGTACCGGAACGTGATTACGGTGACAATCGAACAAACCGTTGATTAAGTGCAGGTTGCCAGGTCCGCATGATCCGGCGCAGACCGCCAGTTCTCCGCTAAGTTGGGCTTCAGCGCCAGCGGCAAAGGCCGCCACTTCTTCATGACGGGTGGACATCCACTCGATGGTGCCCATGCGATTAAGACTGTCGCTAAGACCGTTCAGAGAGTCGCCCGTCACTCCCCAAATGCGTTTTACCCCTGCTGATTCGAGTGTTTTGGCGATATAAGCTGCAACCGTTTGTTTCATGGTTCTCCATCTCCTGAATGTGATAACGGTAACAAGTTTAGTTCATCTGACGGAGGGGGAAGAGATGGGAGAAAAATGAGGCACTAACGGTTAAACTGCCCGATGACAGGTATATCATCGGGCATAATACGATTATGCGAGAACCAAATCCCCCTGCGGATGGCAGGAGCAGGCCAGTACATAACCTTCTGCGATTTCGGCGTCGGTCAGCGTCATTGTGCTACTCACCGTATATTCACCGGAAACCACTTTCGTCTTACAGCAGCCGCAAACACCTGCACGGCAGGCGGCGACAACCGGAACTTTGTTGCTTTCCAAAGCCTCCAGCAGTGTGGTGCCAACAGGTGCGTAAAATTCTTGCGCCGGTTGCAGTTTGGTGAATTTCAGACCGCTGGTTGCTGCTTCCGCCACTGGCGTAAAGAACTTCTCTTTAAAGAAACGCGTCACGCCGAGCGCTTTCACTTCCTGTTCTACCCAATCCATATACGGAGCCGGGCCACAGGTCATTACAGTACGCGAGGCTAAATCAGGAACGCGGGCCAGCAGTTCGCGAGTCAGGCGTCCGGCAACGAATCCCTCGGTAACATTATTTTCCGCCACCAGTGTCACCGGGTAATTACGCCACTCATCCGCGAAAATGACATCCTGCGGCGTACGCACGTTGTAGATCACCTGCACATCCGCCTGCGGGCGATTTTTCGCCAGCCAGCGACGCATCGACATAATCGGCGTGACGCCGCAGCCAGCCGCCAGCAACAGGAATTTATCTTCTGCTTTATCGTCGCAGGTAAATTCCCCCATCGCGTCTGAAAGCCAGAGATAATCACCGCGTTTTACATCGCGGGTCAGCCACTGGGAACCGACACCGTCATCAATCCGCCGCACGGTCAGAGTGATGTATTCACTCACGCCTGGTGTGGAGGAAATGGTGTAAGCACGCAGCGTTTCCGCTGAGTTTCGCACGCTGACCAGCGCATATTGCCCGGCGCGATACGGGTAGTAATCGTGGCAAATCAGGGAAATCGTCCACACATCCGGCGTTTCTTGCGTAATGTGATGAACCTGCATCCGCCACGGGCATTGATTGGTTGGCATCGTCATCGACAAACTCCTTACGCGCTCAACAGTTGCTTCATATCTTCTTCAACAGTGGTGATAGAACGCAGGCCGAATTTCTCGTTCAGTACCGCCAGCAGGTCTGGCGTCAGGAAGCCAGGTGCAGTCGGGCCGGTAACGATATTTTTCACGCCCAAAGAAAGCAGCGTCAGCAGAATAACAATCGCTTTTTGTTCGAACCAGGAGAGTACCAGCGACAACGGCAGATCGTTGACACCGCAGCCCAGTTTTTCTGCCAAAGTGACAGCCAGAATAATCGCTGAGTAAGCATCGTTACATTGACCAGCATCTACCAGACGCGGCAGACCTTCGATATCGCCGAACTCAAGTTTGTTAAAGCGATATTTACCGCAGGCGAGAGTCAGGATCAGGCAGTCATCTGGTACGCTGGTGGCGAAATCGGTGAAGTAGTGGCGCTCGCCGCGTGCGCCGTCACAGCCACCAAGCAGAAAGATATGACGCAGTTTTTCACGGCTCACCAGATCAATCAGCGTATCCGCCGCGCCAAGCAGCGTCTGACGACCAAAGCCCACGGTGATCAGGTGCGGAATTTCGCTGTACGGGAAGCCCGCCATTTGTTGTGCCTGGGCAATAACTGCTGAGAAATCATCACCATCCAGATGACGCACACCCGGCCAGCCAACGATGCTGCGGGTCCAGATACGATCGTCATAAGCCCCTACGGTTGGGTCGATGATGCAGTTCGAGGTCATCACGATAGGTCCAGGGAAGCGAGCGAACTCTACTTGCTGATTCTGCCAGCCGCTGCCGTAGTTACCGACCAGATGCTTGAATTTACGCAGCTCCGGGTAGCCGTGGGCAGGCAGCATTTCGCCGTGAGTGTAGACATTAACGCCCGTGCCTTCGGTCTGTTCCAGCAAGTTGTAGAGATCTTTGAGATCGTGACCGGAAATCAGAATGCATTTACCCGCCGTCGCTTTGACGTTGACCTGAGTTGGCGTCGGGTGACCGTATTTACCGGTTTCGCCTGCGTCCAGAATGCTCATCACTTTGAAGTTCATCTGGCCGATTTCCATGGAGCACTCGAGAAGTGCGTTCATATCGGCAGGCCAGGTACCCAGCCATGCCATGATTTTATGGTACTGGGCGTAAATATCGTTGTCATATTGACCGAGAACGTGCGCGTGTTCCATATAGGCGGCAGCACCTTTCAGGCCATACAGGCAGAGCAGACGCAGGCCGAGAATGTTTTCGCCAATCGCTGCTTTATCTTTATTGGGAGTAAATTCCGCCGCCTGACGTTGCAGCTCGCCGAGATCGTCACTCACCAGTTGCAGGTCAGCCATCGGGTTATCGACGTGGGCGTTGGCATCTACAGCCAGGCACTGTGCTTTCAGCGCCTCGCGCAGGGCAATTGCTTCACGAGCGTAGCCGACAATACGCGGAGAATCGAAGTTAACGTTAGTCAGGGTTGAGAAAAATGCGCGCGGCGCGAAGCTGTCTACATCGTGGTTGATGATGCCGTATTCACGCGCTTTTACCGCCCAGGCCGAAAGCCCTTGCAGCGCCGCAATGAGTAAATCCTGAAGGTCAGAGGTTTCCGCCGTTTTACCACACATCCCCTGCGCGTATGAGCAGCCGTTTCCTGCCGGAGTACGGATAGTTTGTTCACATTGCACACAAAACATGATCACACCTTTTAAAGTTATATTTAATATACATGTTTAAGATTAAGACGCTTAACACGGGGATAAAAGGGATTTTTCATGCAACTTTAAGGGAGATTGATTTAGCGCAATTTTGGCGGCAGGGATCTACCGCCAGAGAGGTATTACGCGGAGAAAAAGGCGATGAGGATAGGTACTAACAGGCTGAGAATAAAACCGTGAACAATCGCCGCCGGGACCATATCCAGCCCGCCAGTACGTTGAAGAACGGGCAGGGTGAAATCCATCGAGGTTGCACCGCATAAGCCCAGTGCAGTCGAGCGGCTACGGCGAATCAGCCCAGGGATCAACATAATAGCAATCAGCTCACGGGCCAAATCATTAAAAAACGCCGCGCTCCCGATTACCGGACCAAAAGATTCGGTCAATAAAATACCGGAAAGAGAATACCAGCCGAAACCGGAAGCCATTGCCAGCGCGGTATTGATGGGAAGATCAAGAATAAAGGCGTTAATTAAACCACCAATTAAAGAACTGGCCACCACCACCACAGCGACAATCATTCCCCGGCGATTAAGGACAATCTGCTTTAAGGTCATGCCATTATTGCGCAACTGAATACCGACGAGGAAAAGTAGCAGAATTAACGTGTATTCGCTCGCTTCCGTAGCGTGTTGTAAGAAACCTAATCCGCTAAGGCCAATAGCAAAGCCAATCACCACCACACCGCAGAGCTTGAGGGACTCCAGCGCCATCGCAATACGTGACGGGAGTTTTTCTTGCTGATGGTGGTTGCGCCACGGTAGGCCTCGCTCCAGCCACATCAGGGCGGCAATATTACACAGTAAAATAACGGTAATACTGACGGCGGAATAATGCAGAATCGCCAACAGGTTACTGGCGAGGTTATCGAGAAACGCCAGACTGATACCCATAAAAAAGAGAATAAGGTAAACCATCCAGCTTAATAGCTGATTAATAACCTTTAATGCAGCTTTTTGGCGAAGCGGAATGAGGTAACCCACAATCAGGGGAACCAGAATGATTAACAGCCCAGAAAACATGAAAAACCAGTCCTTGCAAAGAAAGAAGTCGAAATGCGCGATGACACACTACTGAAAGCGGAAGGACGAGTAAAGTTGCAATTAAAAGGAAATGTTATGCATAAGGATCGGTAGGGTATTCATTTTCATTTAAAGATATTCTTGCGCTTTAATTACAAACCGCACCGGTGTTGGTGGCGTCAAAATCGCCGAGGCGTTCCCTGAAGGCCGGGGCAGCCCACATGG
>NZ_JABWMS020000092.1:0-10871 GCF_013369155.2 Escherichia sp. 94.0001
TGTGCTTGCGTTCTGAACCTTGTACAACCAGTACATTTGATACCGAATTATAAACAAAACATTGCATCCAACTTTTTCAATATGGACAATAGTTGTCCATATGGTGGTTTTATATTCGATAAATCAATGGATTTCATTGAGTCATAGGACTGGTAATGGATGAAAATGCTTTAGGGTTTGCCTCATACTGGCGCAACTCGCTTGCGGACGCTGAGTCAGGAAAGGGCAGTTTTGAACGGAAAGACGCCAAAAATTTCACTCATTGGCATGGGATAGCGGCGGGACGTCTTGACGAAGCGATTGTCAGTAAATTTTTTAAGGGAGAAAAAGACGATGTCGAAACGGTCGATGTCATCTTGCGCCCAAAAGTTTATTTCCGGTTACTGCAGCATGGTAAGGACCGTTCTGCAGGTGCGCCTGATATTGTTACCCCGATAGTGACGCCAGCCTTGCTAAGCCGTGAGGGTTTTTTATATCCGACGCCAGCGACCTCCATTCCCAGAGACCTGCTTGAACCTTTGCCAAAAGGAGCATTTTCGATTGGTGAGATTGGGCAGTATGACAAATACAAGACGACCCATACCACGTTCTCTATCAACTTTGATGACAGCGTTGATAAGACTGCCGAAACGGATGAAGAACGGGAAGAACGATATGCAGCCTTGCAGCAGGAGTGGCGTCAATATCTGGATGATTCAGAGAGGCTGCTGAAGAACGTTGCCGGCGACTGGATTAAAAATCCTGAGCAATATGAACTCGCTGAGCACGGTTATATTGTTAAAACGGCGCAATCTGGCGGTGCCAGTTTCCATATCCTTTCTCTTTATGATCACCTGCTTGTTTGCAATAAGGATGTGCCGCTCTTCAATCGATTCGCCTCGCGAGAGGTTCATGCTGCAGAGTCTTTGCTGGCCCCTGGAGCAAAATTCAGCGACAGGCTTGGACACTCCGGAGATAAGTTTCCGCTGGCAAAGGCTCAGCGCGATGCCTTAAGCCATTTTCTGGATGCTAAACATGGCGATATCCTTGCTGTTAATGGCCCTCCTGGAACCGGAAAAACCACGCTGGTGCTTTCTATCATCGCCACGCAGTGGGCCAGAGCGGCTCTCGAAAAATCTGAGCCTCCGGTTATTATCGCGACTTCAACGAATAACCAGGCTGTAACGAACATTATTGAGGCATTCGGGAAAGACTTTTCGCAAGGTTCAGGTGCGATGGCCGGGCGATGGTTGCCAGAGCTGAAAAGCTTCGGCGCTTATTTTCCCTCAGGCAGCCGTAAAGCTGAAGCAGCCAAAAAATATCAAACTGAAGATTTCTTCAACCAGGTTGAGTCAAAAGAGTATGTAGAAGATGCACTGCTGTTTTATCTGGAAAAGGCTAAGGCAGCCTTTCCTGAAAAAGAGTGTTCATCCCCTGAAAAGGTCATTGAACTCCTGCATGGTCAGTTGGCAGCAAAATCCGAGCAACTGATAAGACTGAACGCAACATGGCAAAAGTTAAGCCAGATTCGGGCTGCGCGTGAGCTTATTGCTAATGATATTGAGCAATATCTCAATAATTTAAATAAATTACTTTCCGGACAAGAACAAAAAATCACTCTACTGAAGAGTGCTAAAACGGAATGGAAAAAATATCGCGCCGGTGAATCACTGATCTATTCATTATTTTCCTGGCTTCCGGCGGTTCGCAGTAAGCGACAGTACCAAATACAGCTGTTTCTCGAAGATAAATTAGGTGCGCTGATTGCAGGAAATCAATGGTCTGATCCTGAAACTATCGAACGTAATATTGATGGGCTGCTCAATTCCGCTGAGCGCGAGCAAACAACATACCGGCAGCAGATTGACTCCGCCCATGAAATCATTCTTAAAGAACAGCAGGCGGTTCAGGAGTGGCAGAGACTGGCTCTTGATTTAGGGTATGAGGGCGACGAGGAACTGAGCTTCTCACAGGCCGATGAACTGGCTGATACGCAGATTCGCTTCCCTGCATTTTTACTGACGACTCACTACTGGGAAGGTCGTTGGCTGATGGATATGGCCAGCATTGATGATCTGCAGGAAGAGAAGAAGAAAAAAGGCGCTAAAGGGGTAACCGCCCGTTGGCAACGTCGAATGAAACTCACTCCATGTGTGGTGATGACATGCTATATGCTGCCCGGCAATATGCAGATAAGTGAGCACAAAGGACAGCGTAAATTCGAGAAAAGTTATTTGTATGATTTTGCCGATTTACTCATTGTCGATGAAGCCGGGCAGGTGCTTCCTGAAGTGGCTGCTGCCTCGTTTGCATTAGCTAAGAAGGCATTAGTGATTGGCGATACGGAGCAGATCCCGCCAATATGGAGTATTGCTCCTGCGATTGATATCGGTAACATGCTGGCGGAAAAAATTCTGTCTGGCAGTACGCAAGAAGAGATTACCGAGAAATATACGGCAATCGCAGACCTTGGTAAAAGTGCCGCATCTGGCAGCGTTATGAAAATAGCGCAGTTTGCTTCGCGCTATCAATATGATCCCGAACTGGCTCGTGGTATGTACCTATATGAACACCGCCGGTGCTACGACAATATTATTGGATACTGTAATACGCTCTGCTATCACGGTAAGTTGTTGCCTAAAAGAGGGCGTGAAGAGAGCAATTTAATGCCCGCAATGGGGTATCTCCATATTGATGGTAAAGGAGAGCTGGCAAGTAGTGGAAGTCGATATAATTTGCTTGAGGCTGAAACGATAGCGGTCTGGTTGGCAGAGAACCAGCAAAATATTGAAGCGCATTACGGTAAATCGCTTCATGAAGTTGTCGGTATTGTGACGCCTTTTAGCGCTCAGGTATCCACTATCAAACAGGTGCTGGGCAAACAAGGTATCAGTACAGGCACGAATGAAAAGTCGCTCACAGTGGGCACCGTGCACTCTCTTCAGGGAGCGGAAAGAGCGATTGTGATATTCTCGCCAGTCTATTCAAAACATGAAGACGGCGGGTTTATTGATAGCGATAACAGCATGCTGAATGTTGCAGTCTCCCGTGCGAAGGACAGTTTTCTGGTCTTCGGCGATATGGACCTGTTTGAGGTCCAGCCAGCCTCATCGCCACGGGGATTACTGGCAAAATACCTCTTTGAGTCAGAGAAGAATGCGCTCTCTTTTGATTATAAAGAGCGTAAGGATTTAAAAACCGCCGGGACCAAAATCTACACACTTCATGGTGTGGAGCAACATGATAATTTCCTGAATCAGACATTTGAAAATACCAGTAAACACATCACGATAGTTTCTCCATGGCTGACCTGGCAAAGGCTGGAGCAAACCGGTTTTCTTGATTCCATGATTGCGGCGTGTTCACGTGGAATTAACGTCACGATAGTCACTGACAGAAGCTACAACACTGAACATAATGATTTTGAGAAGCGAAAAGAGAAGCAGCAGAACTTTAAAGCGGCGCTGGAGAAACTGAATGCGCTGGGTATTGCTACAAAGCTGGTAAACCGTGTTCATAGCAAAATTGTTATTGGTGATGATGGTTTGCTGTGCGTGGGATCGTTCAACTGGTTTAGTGCGACACGGGAAGCGCGATATGAACGATACGATACATCAATGGTTTATTGCGGTGATAACCTGAAGGGTGAGATTGAGGCTATTTATAATAGTCTTGAGAGGCGGCAGGTTTAGAGCAGGAATGGTGAGTAGCCATCTTACCGATCGTTTTCGAGCGTAAGATGGCTGAATGGAATGGCTATTATTGCACAGTCCTTAATTATAACATTCATACCGACATGATTATCTTCTGTCCGGAAGAATCAGAGGCTGTGGTTTCAGACTGTCTGCCGGTACATTCCTGTCTCCGTTAAAAACAATAACGGGTTCATTATCTTCGTCTGTCAGCGGATTGAATGGCGGTATATTTTCAGTACGAATGCCGGTCAGCCACTGAAAAATACCTGCGAAATGACGGGCACTGATTTTTCTGCTGACGGACTGATGAGACGTGATGTCACTGGCGGTAATAATCAGGGGAACGCTGTAGCCTCCTTGTATATGGCCATCATGATGAACAGGATTAGCACTGTCGCTGACCGACAGACCATGGTCAGAAAAGTAAAGCATGGCAAAATGACGGGAGTGCCGGCGAAGGATACCATCAAGCTGACCGAGAAAGTTATCCAGTTTACTGATGCTGGCGAGGTAACAGGCAATCTTTCGGGGATACTGCTCCAGGTAATGATTCGGCCAGGAGTTAAGTCGGTCACACGGATTCGGATGAGAGCCAATCATGTGCAGGAATATCACCTTCGGAGAGGATTTATCCGCCAGTGCACGTTCTGTTTCCTGTAACAACAACATGTCATCCGTTTTACGGGAAGCAAAGCTGCCTTTCTTGAGGAAAACGGTATGCTCCGCATCAGAAGCAATAACAGAGATGCGTGTATCATGCTCCCCCAGTTTTCCCTGATTGGATATCCACCATGTGCTGTATCCTGCTTTTGCTGCCAGCGCCACCACGTTGTTGCCGGAGTCAGGGTTCTGCGCATAGTCATAAATCAGTGTCCGGCTCAGGGAAGGTACGGTACTGGCTGCTGCCGATGTATAGCCGTCAATAAATAAACCGGGAGCCGTATTCAGCCATGGTGTGGTTGGCACGGGATAGCCATATACCGACATATAATCCCTGCGCACACTCTCACCAGTAACGATAACAATCGTGTCATACAACGGTGTTCCCGGCAGGATTTTCCAGTTGTCAGCCCCGTGCTGACTCAGTTGTTTATAACGCTGCATTTCACGCAATGTGTCAGTTGTTCCCACAACAATTCCTTTAACCATCCGCAACGGCCAGCTGTTTACAGAGCATAATACGAACAGCAGCAGTGCCAGCCAGTTACGGTGACCGCGGTGGTGTGTCCGCCAGAAAATCACCATGAATACCAGAATCGCGGCACTGACCAGAAAATGATAAACAGGAATCATCCCGGTAAACTCTGCAGCCTCATCAGCCGTGGTCTGCAGCAACGCGACAATAAAACTGTTGTTGATTTTACCGTACGTCATACCCGCAGGCGCATACAGTGCACAACAGAACAGAAATAACAGCGTTGTAATGGATGTGAGGGTATTTCTGTGTGCAAGGAGCAGAAGGAGAAACAGAAGCAGCACATTTCCTGTGGCATTCTTCTCAGTGTATCCGCATGCAATTGTGGTTATCACAGAAATAACAAAAAAGAATAAAAACAATAAAATCCGGGGTGTGTCGCCCGGACAAAACAGTTTTCTGATATTCATCGGAGTATATCGACAACATTATTATGAAGAGAACAGGATAATAAAAATCAGAAATTATCTGTAAAACAGATAACAGACAACCCTGCAGCAATAGACTGCAGGGTGTTTCTGTTTAATTGCAGAAGATATACAATTATATTAATTACAGAATATTCGTGATTATCTCTCGGGAACAGTGTTGTCAGAAGTTATAAGTCACACCAAGCATGATGTCATGACTTTTAACATCAACTTCTGACTTATATTTATCGCCCCACTCGTCCTTGTAACTCACACTGCTGTCACCTGCATCAAGATAGCGATAGCTGAGGTCCAGAGCGATATCCGGGGTTACGTCATAGCGGACACCCGCGCCAAGGTTCCATGCGAAGTTGTCAGCAGAGCCTGAACGTGACAACGATTCGCGACCACTGCTTCCGTACTCATAATCCCAGGTACTGATACCGGTTGTTTTCTGGTGAATTCTGGCGTAGCCAATCCCTGCAGATATCCAAGGTGTGAATGCGCTGTCATTCCGGAAGTCATAGTACGCATTCAGCATTAGTGTGTTGACTGACACCTCATTCTTCAGGTCATCACGCCAGTAACCACCTGACCAACTGTCTTTATCTACGTTATACTTCGAATCAGCTTTTCCACGAGCGTAAAACTCCAGTTCTGTACGAACCGGAATACTGAACTGCGGATAAAAATCATAACCAGCCGCGATACCACCACTGAATACCGTATCATGGTCATCGCCGCCTTTATACTTTGACGTTTCTTCCTCATCTCCTGACAGGAAACGCTGGTCTGAAAGTGACACCACAGAGGTACCGGCTTTACCGGTCAGATAAAAACCGCTTTTACCTTCCTCAGCACCTGCATTTGCTGCAAATACACAGGCTGCGGCCACCACTGAAACAGCAAAAACCTTTTTCATTTCAATTATCTCCGTTATTGCTCCGTTGCTGCAAGCAGTACTCAGTGCATTTTAAAACCCGCCATGCTATAGCCTCAATCGAATAAAATCGATCGAATCGATCGATGATATCGATCGTCATTAACCAGAAATTTTTATCGTATTCAGTCAGCACAGACACAACAAATGCATGCCATGCAGGCAGCCATGCCCCGTCGCGACAGATGGTAGCAGTGGGCTGGCGAAGAGCAGAATTAATAAAATTTGTTTATTCTGTCAGGAGATAAGGTGTCACCTGTTCATGAACACAATTAAGGAAGAGACATACATGAGCTGACTGGCAGTCCAGAGTGCATGCGGTTACAAGCCGGAAAGGTGAACCGGTATAACCAGTGAGCAGAGTTTGTGAAGGGGGGATATAAAAAAGCCCACTGCATGGCTGCGGGTAAAGAGTCAGTTATTTCCGGCGTTTTTCAAGGTAGTTGTCGCCTGATGTAATAAAATTACGTTATGCCGCTTCTTTTTCTGGATTCAGATAAACTGCCTGAATGAGTTCCCAGTCACGCAACTGTTTGCTCCAGCGCTCAGGATGACGCTTGCGAGCTTCGCGATAAACTTTTTTTCTGGCTTCCAGTATTTGTGCATCAATTCCGCGATGGCGTTCATCCGGAGTAACATACTTAATACCGCTGTGCTTGTGTTCCAGGTTGTACCATTACGTGAACTTGCTTAACCAACTTCTGGCTTCATCTATGGTTCGAAAACCATTCTCCGGCCACCATGAACAATACTTAATCGTCCGGAAGAGCGATTCGGAATAAAGAAGTGTTACTGGCAGTTCTTTCATCGCATCAGTGAAAACCAGCAGGGCACTGCTCACCAGAGCAACACAGGAAAGTGAACCCGAACAAAAGTTCCTGTACCATTTTCTCCCAGCAGACGTGAGGCTTGTTCCAGTGACGCTGGTATACGTCCCAGCCGGACATCAAGTGCGCCGATGGCTATTGCCTGAAATCGCATCGTACAGCAAATCACCAACAGGACACCGACAGACATTAAAGGTAACCCCCTGTAATCCAGTAGTTCCGACAGCCAGCGGTCATTTAGGGAGTCAGAAAACCAATCGCCAGAATCGTGCCCGGAAAGGCATAACCCAGCGACGCCCCTCTCATCACACCGCGCCTGAACAGTGGCATAGCGTTGAGGAATTCCGGGCATTCCAGACTACGAGCAGACTGACAAAAATTACGACAAAGCGTTGAAGGAAGCCAGCGCGCGGACTGACAGGACTTTACCATAAAAACACAGGCTAACCGCGCCTGCGTTTTTAATGACGGATAAACAGAATCAGGTGCCGATTATGCCGCCGTCGGCTTTTACGATAACGACAGTTGAGGAGCGCGGACGACCAGCCTTATCGCCGTCAGGCCAGCTTGATACTGCCGTCGGATGCTGCGGATCGCTAAGCCCTTCGCTTGGCTCGCCAGGGTGCTGGATGTTAATAAACAGCGTCCGGTTATCCGGAGTGAACGCGATGCCGGTGATTTCGCAGCCGCGCGGGCCGGTCAGGAAGCGGCGGAACTCATTGGTACCGGGGATCGTCGCCACCATCTGGTTGTTGCCCATGCCTTTGTAATCTTTACTATTGATGGTTGATGACGACACGTCGGTCTGGATCCATAGCACGCCGCGGTGATCGAAGCTCAGGCCATCGGCGCTGCCGAATTCCGCCCCCTTCATGCTGCCTTTGGTTTCCGGTTTGTCCGTATCGGTGCGACCGCCCATCACAAGAATATCCCAGGCAAACTGCAGCGCGGTCGGGTCACCGTTATGCTCCAACCAGTGAATGATGTGGCCGTAAACGTTTTTGGCGCGCGGGTTGGCCGCATCCACTGGCGCTTTTCCTTCCTTACCGCGATCGCTGTTGTTGGTGAGCGTGCAGTAAACGCTGCCGGCGTGATATGGATCGACCGCAATCCACTCCGGGCGGTCCATTTTAGTGGCCCCCACGGCGTCTGCCGCCAGACGGGTTTTAATCAACAGGTCGCCCTGGTTTTCAAACCCTTTACTGGCGTCGAGCCCATTTTGTCCGAACACCAGCGGTAGCCACTCGCCTTTGCCGTCGTCGTTAAATTTCGCCACGTACAGAGTGCCTTTTTCCAGCAGGTGCATGTTGGCTTTGCGATCCTGCGGGTTGAATTTTCCTTCCGAGACAAATTTATATATGTATTCGAATTTCTGGTCATCGCCCATATAGACCACAACGCGGTTATCCGGGGCAATTGTCACCGCTGCGCCTTCGTGTTTGATGCGACCAAGCGCGGTGTGCTTGCGCGGCACTGAATGCGGATCGTATGGATCGATTTCCACCACCCAGCCGAAGCGGTTCGGCTCGTTCGGCGTGGCGTCGACGCTGAACCTTTTATCCACTTCGTTCCAGCGGTAAGAGTCGTCGCTCCCGCTGATACCGTAACGTTTTTCCAGCGGGTTCATCTCTGCTTTTTTTACGAAAATATCGGACCAGTTCTCTTCACACGTCAGATAGGTGCCCCACGGCGTAAATCCGTTGGCACAGTTCTGCATGGTGCCGAGAATGATTTCGCCTTTCGGATCGTCAACTGTTTGCATCAGTGGGTTATGCAGCGCCGGACCGGTGATTTTCATCGGCGTGTTAACGGTGATGCGGCGTGCGAAAGATGACGGGCGCACCACTTCCCAGCCCAGGGGCACTTTTTTTACTTCAATGACCGACACGCCCATCGCGTTCTGGCCTTTAAGAGCTTTATCGGCGCTCCAGTTGGCATCGCCATCTTTAAACAGTAGACCGTTATCGATGTATTCATGGTTTATGGCAAGCAGGCCGTGATCGGAGCTGTTCCCGCCCTGCGGCAGGCTAAACCACGCCATGCCGTCGTGGTGCATCCCGGCCTGCGCCGCCTGTTCTTCCGTGGTGTTGCTACCGTCGGTTTTAAAAACCGGCAGATTTCCGGCAATCCCGGTGGCGTCGCCCCATTTGTAGAAGGGCTTCGCGATGTATCCTTCCGGCACGATAACGGTATCTTCCGTGGAAACCGGCAGGCTGGTGAAACCGAGCGTCGTCGCTTTGCCGAGGTTACCGCTTGCTTTGGAGACCACTTTCGCCAGCGCGTTTTCCTGTTTCAGCAGAAATGGGAACGCTGCCGCGGCACCGGCGACCGTGCCTGCCTGTAACAGACGGCGGCGTGACAAATAGACTTCCGCCACCTGCGAAAACGCGCGGTTATCGCTCGGGTTACTGATTTCTTCACTATGCTCACGTTTGAATAAAGTTTTTAACGGTCTGCCCATTGCGGTTTCCTTTCAAAAAATCGATTTCAAGGGGAATCATTTTTATGCACGTGAGTCTACGGAAAGATTGTTACGGAAATATAACAATTGTCATAAAAAACCGGCGATAAAATCATCTATGGTCGGGACGCGGTTTCAGGTATGATGTGAGGCTAGAATTCTGAACGCTCTCTTTTGTTGAGCATATATGGACGTCCCAGATGAGGCAAGTACTGGTTCGATGCGGTTTGCGACCATATATCCGGCGTCGTTAGTAGGTTCAATGACCTGCGCCATGATGTTATCCGGGCCCTATTTCCTAATCACTACACCGGTATTTGATTACCCAGGTCAACTTCAGACTGTTACAGGGGCGGTAGCCGTTATCTCATCAGTGAATGTAAACTCAGTTAAAAATATTTTCTATAACTTACTGTTTTTCTTTAATTCATCACAACGGCCTTCTGCATATTAAAATCAATACTATCGCTCAAAACACGCCAGATGATTCTTGTCAGCTTATTCGCCAGCGCACCAGTGGTTTTCAGGAACCCTCGACGGGCTTCCATCCTTTGCAGACAAATACTCAGACTGTCAGTGAGCTTTTTCACACAGCGCATTACAGACTGAAATGGCACACTGAATTTGGTCACCTGAACAGAGGTGATATGCTCACCTCAGAACAAGACTGGTGCCCTAATGAAAAAAAGAAATTTTAGCGCAGAGTTTAAACGCTAATCCGCCCAACTGGTTGTTGACCAGAACTATACGGTGGCAGATGCCGCCAAAGCTATGGATATCGGCCTTTCCACAATGACAAGATGGGTCAAACAACTGCGTGATGAGCGTCAGGGCAAAACACTAAAAGCCTCTCCGATGACACCAGAACAAATCGAAATACGTGAGCTGAGGAAAAAGCTACAACGCATTGAAATGGAGAATGAAATATTAAAAAGGCTACTGCACTCTTGATGTCAGCCTCCCTGAACAGTTCTCTATAATAGGGAAACTCAGGACACGTTATCCTTTGGTCACTCTCTGTGTAGTGGATCGGTAATTCAGGACACCTCATTTTCACTGTTAATGTTAAAAAGTGAAAATGAGGTGATGCATGATCAAAACTCGTCGGACTAAACGTACCTTTTCCCCGGAGTTCAAGCTTGAAGCTATCGAACAGGTGGTTAAATACCAGCGTGATGTCAGAGAAGTCGCGCTGGCACTCGAGCTCAACCCTGACCATTTGCGTAAATAGATACGGTTGTATAAGCAGGAACTTCAGGGTATTGAGCCCGCTGGTAATGCTATTACTCCTGAACAACGCTAAATTAAGGTAAGCGTACAGCCTGAACCGTCTGGTCAGAATCTGACGAATTAGACAAAGTGGT
>NZ_JABWMS020000093.1:0-10820 GCF_013369155.2 Escherichia sp. 94.0001
CTCAGCTCACCGTCGAACACTTTCCCGCAGAAACAGGCTCTGCAGGCCCGGCGTCATCTGTCTGTTCAGGGGCATTATTCACAACAAACTCAGACATTCCGGACAGACGTAACACCACGTTTTCAGCCTGAGCAATTGCCTCCGTGGGCCAGGTGGTAAGCACTTCCTGCTCAATCTGCGTAATGGCTTCATTCATGGACGGCAGCTTTGTTTTCTGCGGATGGTTATGCCACAGAGACATCGCCACCAGAAACGCCCCGCCTCTGATAAGATCCTCTACAGACACCTGCAGGTTGCCACTGGATTCAGCCTTTTTTTCCTGCTCTTTCAACCAGGCAAGATGCTCAATACGCTGCAGGGCTGACAGTTCAGAAAGCGTGACGGTCACGCCGTTATGTTCAAATGATTCGGTTTTCAGGAACATCGCTGACTCTCCGGATTAGCTGTCGGTGACGTTGATTTCTGCAACCGCAGCAAACTCACCATTACCGGATACGACCGGAATGTTGACCTTGCCTGCAGCAACGCCCTTCACGGTGATGGTCATACCACTGACCGACACGGTGGCTTTTGTTTTATCCGCTGACACCGCACGGAAGCTCTTGTCGGTTGCGCCTTCCGGCTGGAATGCCACGGTCAGCGTGGTGCTCTGCCCTTTCACTACGGAAGCACTGGCTGGCGTTACCGTCATGCCGGTTGCCGCTGTTACCGTGCTGCGATCTTCTGCCATTGACGGACGGCCCACATTGGTGACCTTCACCGTACGGGTGATCACTTCCTTCGCCGTCACCGCCTTACCGATACTGCTGACCCAGCCACGGAACACATCGACCGTGCCGTTCGGGAAGCGGATTTTATAGGCACGGGTATCACCTTCATTAAACCACGCCAGCAGCGCCTGCTGCCCCTGCTCTCCGGGCATCCACGCCAGCGTGAAGCTGGTATCTCCGGCGGATTTCTGCCCCTGCCCGGTCGCGGTCCAGTCCGCATCTTCATCATCGAGATAACTGTCGTCATAGGACTCAGCGGTCAGTTCGCCGGGCGTCAGGTCTTTAACTTTTGCCAGACGCGACCAGTCAACGTCTGAAAGCGGGTTCGCATAAGGGTCGCCGCTCCCGTTATAAACCCACAGGGTGGTTCCGGCACCTTTCACCGGTATTGCTGGATTTGGTACAGGCATAGCGTCCTCACATTTCATAGGTAATGACATAAGTCAGATCGGCAGAACTCCACAGGCCCGCATCATCGTCGCGCCGGTAGTCATAGCCACTGGCCACCATACTGGTGATCAAATCTGACAGTGCCGGGATATCGCTCATCACCGGATAAATCCGGCTTTCCATCCACTGATCAAGCTCTGAATCCGGTACCTGTGCCGGTAAAAACACCTCAATATGCAGCGTGGCCCGCCAGGTATCTGCATCCAGCTCTTCACCGGTATACTCTGCATCCGTCAGATAAACCGCGATCGCAGGAAAATCCTCTTCGTCAAAAACAACGGGGCGACCATCAAACAGCGTCGCCCCGTGTTCATGCTGCTCGAGTGCATCCAGCACTGCGGCACGAATGTCAGTGTGTTTCATCGTTTTATTGCAATCCTCAGTTGTTGTTTCAGCGCGGATGCCAGTTCTTTAGGCAGGCGTTCACGCCGGATACGGTCAACATTCTCATCAAATGCCTGTTTCAGTGGGGCCGCCATCGGGATTTTCACCACATCAATGGGGTAACGGTTTTTCCCGGCCACACGCTGCATGACATGCCAGCGACCATTTTTTAATCGCTGAATAAATGCCCGCTGATACCGATGCTGACCGGCTTTAAGTATGCTGTTCGGGCGACGCCCCGGCATCCTGATCCCCAGCTTAATCACAGGGAGATCACCGCGGTTAACGATAATTCTGGCATTCGGATTTCTGACCGTCGCCCGTTTCAGTCTGGACCGTTCCTTAACCAGTTTCCGGCGAACCTTTGTCTCCCGGGCAACCTGTGATGAAGACTGATTAATCGCCGTTGTGGCCACGCGGTTAATGGCCATTGCTGAAGCCGCCGGAATGGCGTTTTTACGAACCCGGCTCAGATTGTCAATCGCCTGATCAAGCCCTTTTATCGCCATAATTTCACCCTGCGTTTATCGTCGCCGGTTAACTGCGGGTGGTTGACCACGGTTGAGCCAGAGATAACAGCTGCCCCCGTCATCCGGAGAAACACGATCCACCCAGAATATCTCACCATTAATGGTCAGCGTGTCACCACGCCGCACGGCACGAACCGTATCCGTCCGCACAAATAATGACGGGCTGCTTCCTTCAATACGGACCCCGCCACCGGCAAACCCCAGCGACTCCGGATCGTCAAAAACCCCCTGAACTTCGCTGCCACACTGTGCCCCCGAGGTGAACTGCGCACAGAGCCCCATCACTTCAACAATCGTGCTGTCCACCCCGGCGAGGGCAGCATCAAAGGCATTCTGAAAATCACGCATGCTCAGCCGTTCCGTGCTGTATCATGGCTGTCGCCAGTGGTGATGGCACCAGAACACGCATGCCCCGGTACGTCAGTTCAACGGGACGGCCTGTCTCCGGGCAATACCCCATCACATGCAGGCATTTCCGCACACGGACCGCTTTAACATCATCCGTAGCATCAGTGTTGTGCAACTGCTCACCATCGTCTGTGTGATTTTGCTCAGGCCCGCTCTCATCACCAGGCATAATGCCCTCCCGGGAAGCAGCAAGCTCCTCTTCCCACTCAGACACACGTTGCGCAATATCCGCAGCACTCCCCGACATATCCGCCTCGCGCCCCAGCAGGCCAGCCAGTTGACGAAGACGTTTCTGATTTTCTTCTTTTGTTGCCATATCAGCCCCCTGTGAAAAAAGACACGGGGGCATTTCGCCCCCGCTCACGGATTATTTCACCTGCACCACCACAAACTCATCCGGATCCGGCAGCACCATCAGCGGTGCGGACTGCGTCATGGTAAATTCACGGGCCGGATCGCCCACGGTCAGCCAGTGTTTCGGGTAACGGGAAGAAGCCACCACACCTTCGGACAACGCCTGCGCATCCTGAATGGCACCGTAACAACGGATCCCATCTGCAGCCGTATTTCCCAGGACCAGCGTGCCCTCCGGCAGATAACGTTTTTCGGTACCGTCCTCTGCCACATAAGACGTTTTCGCCACCACAATGGCCAGATCGCCGTAATACCCTTTGAAAGACACCACCGCCCCCAGGTCTTTCACTGCCGTTTCGAGTTGTGAATTTGAGCCGCGACGGGTATCCAGTTTTTCGCGGAACAGCTTAAAACCATTCAGCAGACGCCAGACAGTACCGTCCATAATGGCAATATTCACAAGACCGCTGGCCTGATCGCAGTAGAGGTCAATATCATGCGTCGGATCAAACGTATCACGGTCCTGCTCAGACCATTTTTTACCGTCGGCCTGCTCAATGTTATTTCCTTCAGAGCGTCCAAAATCCACCTCGACAGTATCAAACTGATCCCCTTCCATGGTGTATTTGCCATACAGCACGGCATTCACCGCCTGCATTTCTTCCACCTGGACAATGGCATGCTCTTCCTGTTTGAGGTTATCGGTGATGATACGCAGACGACGGTAGGCCGGGTCGTTCAGTTGAGCCGGATCTTCACCGGGAAGACGCTCAACCGCCTGCTGGTAATTAAATTCGTGTTTCGGCTTGACGTAGCCCGGACGTAACACGCGGGTTTCACCACCGCGATGACGCAGCACTTTTCCTTCAACAACCGGGGAGACATAGGCCGCCACCGGCGTTTTTCCGGTAATTTTGTCCAGCATCACCTCTTCGGTATGGAAATTCACCGTACGGCGGAAAAACAGCTCCAGAAACAGCGCACGAAATTTCACTTTTTGTTCGGTATAACCGAGTAACTGGCGGGTCGTAAACAATCCCATAAATCAGTTCCTTTCATTCAGAAATCAGTCAGGCCACCGCGGTGGCCTGATAACGTGTTACGGCAGCGCCGCGTGACTCAGGGCACTGCCGGCAAAGGCATTTGCCTTTTTGTGTTCATCCACACTGTCAGGCCAGCGGATTGCCTCCGTCGCAAAGGTCCCCGACTTGTAATACGTCAGTACCGTCTCTGTGCCTTCAAGCGGCAGTACCAGTATGCCAACCGCACTATCGGCTTTCTGTCCGTCCCAGACCACCAGTTTCCCGGTAGCTTCATCCAGCATCAGGGGCGTCAGTGCCGGTGTTGCCGAGGAAATCCCGCTGCTGCCTGTGGCGGTATGAGCCGGATCATTACCGGCAAAAATACGTACTTCCGCACGCTGTTCAGTGATGGTTTTCGTTACCATATTGTAAAAACCTCCTGTTGATGGTCAGCACTGACTTCATGGCATAGCCATGAGCATTTTCACGTCCGCATCACCGTCTGCTGACGTCTGTGGCACGCCACCCTGTACCGCTGCCGGTGAATGGTTCGCCATGATGCGTTCAAACAGGGCGGTTGTGGATGCAGAGACCGGTTCTGCCTTACCTGATCCCGCAGCCAGCACAGCCCGGGCGCTCTCCACAGTCATTCCCGGGCAGGCAGCCAGCTGTTCAGCCTGCGCCTCAGCCCCTTTTGCCTCATCCAGTGCCATGATCTGATCACGGAGTGAGGGTCCGGCATCCGCCTGCGGTGAAGCAGCCAGGATCGGGCGGGCTTTTTCCACCGTCATCTCCGGCATCGCCGCCAGCGTTGCCGCCAGTTGTTCACGACCGTTCGCTTCTTCACACGCCATAATGCGATCGGCTTCACTCTGCGTGGATGCCACCGGCTGCTGCGGTGCCGCCGCGGCCAGAATCGCCCGGGCCTGTTCAACGCTCATGCCCTGTTGTCCTGCCAGCATCGTGGCAAGCTGTTCACGTCCTTTCGCTTCCTGGCATGTCAGGATCCCCATCACTCGCTGGTTCTCCTGCGCGGCGGCTTCCGTTGCAGTTAATTGCGGCATAGTGCCTCCTCTGACATTACTGTTCAGCGCCGTGGCCATCACACTGATGGCATCCGACGCATTGACTAATTCATCCGCCAGCCCGGCATCAATGCCGGACTGACCTTCAAAAACGGCGGCCTCTGTTCCCGTGACGGCATCAACAGACAGACCGGTAAACATGGCCACTTTTTCGGCAAACATCCGGCGCGCCGCATCAATGCGCTGCTGCATGTCCTGGCGAACCTCTGCCGGTAAGGCTTCAAACTGATTGCCATCCACCTTGTGCGCCCCTGAGTAAATCAGCGTGATATCCACACCGGCCTGCGCCAGATGACCGGCATAGCTGACATGGCTCATCATCACGCCAATGGAGCCGATACGGGATGTCTGGGTAACCAGCCGTCGGGAGCAGGCCGACGCCAGCAGCATGGCTGCAGAACAGGCCGTGTCATTGCACAGTGCCCAGACCGGCTTCTGCTGACGGAGGCGGTAAATCATGTCAGCGCAGTCAAACGCGCCGGCGGCCTGCCCGCCCGGACTGTCAATGTCCAGCAGTACGCCCCGCACCTGGCTATCCGCCATTGCCTGCTGAAGACAGGCGACAATGCCGTCATAGCCTGTCATTCCGGAAAATGGCCGCATACCCCCCAGCCGGTGCACCAGCGTGCCGGTCACCGGCAGTACAGCAATACCGTTCACCACCCGGTAAACACGGGCCGGTCGTTTACCTCCGGCCATGTACTCGTCCGTTTCAGCCAGCATTCCGGGAGCATCAAACTGTACCTGCTGTTGTGGTACCGAAAGACTTGCTGCCCCCATCTCGCGCCCGAGCGCGCAAAAGAAAACCCGCGCATAGGCGGGCTCCAGAAGCAGCGGTTCATTGAATGCTGCGGCAATAATGTGTGAAAGATTACGTCTCACGGGGTGTTGTCTCCTCTTCCGGCCTGCGACTCTCCGCTATCTGCTGCTGATACGCCTGCGCTATCCACACCGGACGTGAGAGTCCGGCTTTTTGCCGCTCTGCAGATTCCCTGACCTGCTGGCGGAAAATGTCCTGATAATCCTCGCCCATCAGCGCCAGCTCTTTCTCATACGTGCTCAGTCCGGCCTCAATGCGCATCACCGATTCCTGAACCTCCTTGAGCCCGTCAATGGCCATTCTTCCGGCACCAATCCACTCTGCCCGTGACCAGGCTGATCGCGCCTGATAAAAATCAAAACGCGCCCGTGGCGGACGGATAATCCCCCGAAGAAGTGCCTCTTCCAGCCAGCAGGAAAACATCTGCGTGGCCAGCCGGGCCGCAATAAATTTTCGCCGCCCCATAAAATAGCGCCACGACTCATTGGCAGAGGCCCTGGCACTTGAATAACTGACCTTCGAGTAATCACGGGACAACTGTTCGTAGGAAACGCCAAGACCGGCGGCGATATACCGCAGCAGCGCCTGTTCAAGCGCCGAAAATCCATTGTCTGAATCCTGCGCAGTCTGTAGTTTCAGATCATCCCCGGGGAAAAGGTGCGGAATTTTGACACCACCCAGCGTCACGTTATTCGTGTCATACCAGCTGGAGAACTTCTCCAGAATATTAATAAGCGGATTATCCTTCTGCCCCTGCGGCGCACCGGCGATATATTCAAAGGCCTTTTCGGTATCAAGGTCACTTTCAATCGTCGCTGCATACATTGCCTTCACAATGGCCGACTGAAGCTGTGTTGCCTGCAGGGAATCGAGCATCTTCAGCCGTTCCATGACGCTGTAAAACTGGTTGGCCCCACGGGTCTGCCCGTCCTCCACCGGCTCGAAAATATGCAGCATGGCCGGACGCCCGGTGGGAAGTTCACGCGGGATCCGTTCCCATCGTCCACTCCCGGAGCGAGGAAAATCATCCTCACAGATATGGTACGCAACGGCACGGCCATATCGATCGACCTCCACCCCGGCCCGCAGAAAACGGTTCCCCATACCGTGTCCTGGCGTGTCCACCCGTTTCGGACTCACGGCTTTAAAACGCGTACGGAATAACTGCGTGGTTTCCGTATCCCAGACCGGCTGCACAAAGATTTCGCCGTTAAACGCATGAACGCCCACACCTTCACGGATAAATTCCGTGAACGTGCGTTTTCCTTCCACGTCGATCTCGCCAGACATCCCTTCGGCGTATTCCGACCAGGCCGCCTCCACCTCATCGACAAAGCTTTTTGCTGCGGTCTCCCGCATCCCCAGCCAGCGCCAGTTCGGACGGTAGCTGATAAGAAACATATGCCCGACAATGTGATCCTTATGCAGTGCCACCGCATTGGCCGCTATTCCGTTATTGCGCACCAGATCATCTGCCCGGGCATTCCCCAGACGCAACGCGGGCAGCAGGGCCGCATCGGCACTCTGCGCCGGTGGCAACCACTCCGCCATTTGCCCGCCAAATCCTGCACCGCCCCCGTTGTAGCTGAGACTCTCACGAAGCGGAACGCCGTTCACATCAATCAGGACAGGCGTTCGTTTCATAACCTCACTCCCAGCGGACGACGGCGACGCCGGGTTGTCCCCAGTACCGACTCCGCATCATTGATCGCCCGGTTAAGCTCATCCAGAGAAGCCGCCGTATATTCAATTCTGCGACCATCTTTCTGGACAGACACCACCCGTTTACCGGTTAATAAATCAAGGCGCGCCTGACGCAGCGCCTGCAGTTCAGCGACTGTAACCATTCACTCCTCCGGACAGCTTCGCTGCCAGTTCTTTCAGGGTTGGCCGGGTCGTCTCTTCTTCCCGGGATTTTGCCAGTACAGCCAGATCAAGCTGCCAGCGTTGCACGGACACACGTAATGCCGCGTAGGCATACACCAGGCAGTCCAGCGCTTCGTTACGCCGCTTTTTGTTATCCCACAGCAGACGCATCTTTCCTTTTTCCCACTTCTCCACCAGCTCTTCCGCCACCAGTTGCTGCGCCTCTGTCTGCGAAAAAATCTCCGGATCATCAGGAAAACGGATGGCATACGACGTGGCTTCATCCGCAGGCGAGGGATCGGCTTTCATACGGGCATAGAGAATTTCTTTTGCGGTGTCCGTTCCCACTTCACACAGATACACGCCCCGCTGATTGCGGGTTTTTGGCATGGTGATCACCGGCTTGCCATAGACAGATGCGCCTTTTACCGGCAGCACCCGGAAAACACCGTGTTTTTTTGATCTCTGATAAACAATTTCACCATCGATCCCCCCGGTGTCCCAGCAGACACGGGAAATAGTCATTTCGGTGCCATCCGCATGGCGGTATTTTTTGTTGATCGCCGCATCCACACGTAACAGCGTCTCTTCCTCATCAGGACGCCCCATAATGATGATTTTATCCACCAGAAAGGCTTCCTCTCCCGGAGCCCATCCCCAGACATACATCTCAAAACGGTTTCGCTGCGAGTCAATGCCCGCCGTCAGATAAACCACCCGGGCAGGCACCGCCGCCGTGTAACGCACCACCTTATCCATCAGTACCTGGTGATCGAGTTTTTCGCCCACGGCTTCTTCCCAGGTCTCGCCCAGCGTGGTGTTCACAAAGGTTTTCAGGCCGTTGGGATCTTTCAGTGCATCCAGCCAGTCATAGACAATCTGTACCCAGGTGGTGAACGGACTGTACGCCGTCCAGATATGGAACATGATGGAGCGCGGCGGCGGAATTTCATCACCCCGGGCGCTGAAAAACGTCAGACCGTCACGGGTCCACATGCCCGTGTTTTCACAGATCCACCGCCCGTTGCTCTGGTCAAGCTCAGACTGATGGATCACGCAGCCATGATGTTCACAGAGGTAGAAAACACTTTCAGGGCTGTCCTTCTCCCATTTAAGCCCAAAAGGCGTGGACTCATCGCCAAATTTCAGATACTGCTCCTCCCCACAGTGCGGGCAGGGCACATAAAAACGCATAAAATGCGCCGACTCGTTAGCGGCTTTTTCGATCTGGCAGGTGCCTTTGATTTTAGGCGTCGAGCCGCGAATGGATTTTGGCCACACCGACCCCTCAATACGCTTATCCCCCAGCAGGGTTGGCGAGCCCTCTTTTTCGACATCCGGCTCGAACGAGGAAAGTTCGTCATAGCAGACCACGTCCACGGATTTTTCACGGTAGTTTTTGGCGGCAGCGCCGCCCAGGCACCAGAAACCGACGCCCGATGAAAAGCGTTTCAGCGTGAGAGTATTGTCACGATGTTTACGACCCAGCCATGGGGAAAGGTCTTTCAGGCATGGCACGTTCCGAATCGTCGCCTCCACGTGAGACTTCATAAAATCTTCAGCGGCAGAATCCGTGGGCTGAAAAAGCAGACTGTTTCGGGATTTATGCTCAATAAAATACCCGACCACCCCCAGCAACATCTTTGTATAGCCAACACGGGCAGATTTAATCAGGTTAACCGTGCGAACCTGGTCGTTACCCATACAGTTCATAATGGCGATCTGGAATGGCAGCGTTTTCCATTCTCCCTCACCATATGAAGATTCTTTAGGCAGATAATAATTTTGATCAGCCCATTCAACTGCCGTCATTGGTACAACCCTGACCAGAGGCTGCAGCGCAACCGAAACGGCAGCCATCATATTATTCAGTTGTTGCTCTGATATATTCATCGAGTAAATCCGGTAATTTATCCCCTGCCCGCGCACACTGATTTGCCCCCTTAGCAATAAGGGTTTTCAGATGGTCAAGATGGCGCGGTGTTAAATCAGGAAACTGTCGCTGCATGGATAAAGGGATGGAATCAAGCGTACTGGATAACGCCATTGCCAGCTTACTGAGGGCAAAAATACAGAACCCGGTGTCAATAAGTTTTCCTTTTGACACCTCATTTTTTAACTGCTGTGTAACAGCCTGTTCTGCTGTCAGTTCCCATCTGGCAATAAGCAATTTCTCCTCATAGTCGTCTTCGCTATCGCCATCAGGCACATCGTTTTTACTTCTCCTCAGATACGATATGTAAAAATCGCGCCAGGCATCCAGATCCAGTTGCCCTCGCTTATTCGATATCGGGGCACCCGGCAATTTCTGCAATCTGCGAAGCTGGCGATCGGTCAGACTTAAATGCCTGGCAACTTCAGTCTGCGTAGCCACTCCTCACCTCGCAAAAACTCTCACCTCACAATCACAACAAAACCGGTCATGTCCGGTTTACATGTCTGTTTTTTGTTCATGTCCGGTTCACAGAAGACCTGTTTTTATATTTTTCATATAGTTAACTTGAAGAGAAACCGGACATGGATCCCGGAAAATTTTCATAAATAGCGAAAACCCGCGAGGTCGCCGCCCCGTAACCTGTCGGATCGCCGGAAAGGACCCGCAAAATGATAATAATTATCATCTACATGTCACAACGTGCATCTACGCCATCAAACCACGTCAAATAATCAATTATGACGCAGGTATCGTATTAATTGATCTGCGTCAACTTAACGTAAAAACAACTTCAGACAATACAAATCAGCGACACTGAATACGGGGCAACCTCATGTCAACGAAGAACAGAACCCGCAGAACAACAACCCGCAACATCCGCTTTCCTAACCAAATGATTGAACAAATTAACATCGCTCTTGAGCAAAAAGGGTCCGGGAATTTCTCAGCCTGGGTCATTGAAGCCTGCCGTCGGAGACTAACGTCAGAAAAGAGAGCATATACATCAATCCAAAGTGATGATGGATGAACATCCCGGTTTCTTCCACCATCGCACCGGAAAAGCGACTATGAGGGTAACCCTGCGTCTGTCAGCACAGTAAAACCCGGTGTGCATCGTTTTTGATTATTCCCGCACACTCACGCAGAAGGAATTCCCCGTCGGGCTACGGTCATGGTTAATGCGGGAATACGGCGA
>NZ_JABWMS020000094.1:0-10076 GCF_013369155.2 Escherichia sp. 94.0001
CCCCTTTGGTGTACTATGCCTCTGAATCATAAAATCACTTATTAATTTAAGTTATGATTTAGACTGAAGGATATATTATATCAATGGAGTTTGTATGAAACGTAATATTATTGGCGGTGCAATTACGCTGGCATCTTTAATGTTAGCCGGAAATGCACTTGCAGAAGATGGCGTTGTTCACTTTGTCGGTGAAATTGTCGATAGCACATGCGAAGTGACTTCCGATACCGCCGATCAAACAGTACCTCTTGGTAAGGTCAGTAAAAGTGCGTTTTCAGGAGTAGGCAGCCTGGCGTCACCACAGCAATTTAGTATTAAACTGGAAAATTGCCCAGCAACCTATACTCAGGCAGCCGTCCGTTTCGATGGTACTGAAGCACCTGGCGGAGACGGTGACCTGAAAGTGGGTACACCGCTGACATCAGGTACACCTGGCGATTTTACCGGTACAGGACAAGCGATTGCGGCAACCGGCGTCGGTATTCGTATTTTTAACCGGGCGGATAATTCTCAGGTTAAACTTTATAACGACTCTGCTTATAGCACAATCGACGCTGACGGTAAGGCTGAAATGAAGTTTATTGCACGCTATGTTGCTACCAATGCGACCGTAACGGCGGGTACAGCAAACGCGGATTCACAATTCACCGTCGAATATAAGAAATAATTAATACAGGGCCTTTTTATTCAGTTGGCTTTGGCCAGGGAGTCGTTATGTCCAGAAAAAGTTGTTTAATTAGGCTCTTTAAAACAACAATTTCGTGTAATTTATTGAGGATTATTATTCTAAGCATCTTTTTCCTCCAGCCGACATTGACCTGTGCAGGTGTTGTCATTGGCGGTACACGGGTTGTTTATTTGAGTAATAATGCTGATAAATCTATTTCTGTATTTAGTAAGGAAGAAAAAATTCCTTATCTCATCCAGGCATGGGTGGATCCGTTTAATAAAGATGATAAAACTAAAGCGCCATTTATTGTTATTCCTCCGGTATCACGGTTAGAACCCGCGCAAGAAAAAATATTACGTATTGTCCACACTAAAGGTTTGTCATTACCAGAGGATCGAGAGTCTGTCTTCTGGCTAAATATCAAAAATATTCCACCCTCTGCGAGCAACAAAGAAGCGAACTCGCTGGAAATCGCCGTTAAAACGCGAATTAAGCTTTTCTGGAGACCGGCATCTATCCGCATGATTCCCGAAGATGCCGCACCAAAGGTGAAGTGGCATCGGGAAGGCCGAAATCTTATTGCTGAGAACCCTAACCCGATTCATATCAGCGTGATGGATGTCATTGTTGATGGCCATGATGTACCTCTTAACATGATCCGCCCTTTCGAGACGCTCACGTTACCGTTGCCTGCTAATTCTTCGGGTAGCCAAATGACCTGGCGATTTATTAATGATTACGGTGCGATAAGCGAACCATTAAAGCAAGCGTTGTAAGCATTGCATAAGGATAGGCGAATTATGGTTACGACCAGAATAGCAGTTGGTCTGACGGCAGGGACATGTCTCGTTTTCTCGCAAAGTGTGATGGCCGAGGTCAGCATATTTAATCCGGCGCTGCTGGAAATAGACCATCAATCCGGAGTCGATATTCGCCAGTTTAACAAAGCGAATCACATACCTCCCGGCGTCTACAGTGTTGATATTTTTATCAATGGCAAAATGTTCGAACGGCAGGATGTGACTTTTGTTCAGGATAACCCTGATGCCGATCTGCACGCCTGCTTTGTCGCGGTTAAAAAAACGCTGACTTCCTTTGGTGTAAAAGTTGACGCGCTGAAATCGCTCAATAAAGTGGATGACCAGGCCTGTATTGACCCTGCACCACGCATTGAAGGCTCAACATGGCAACTGGACGGCGATAAGCTGCAACTGAATATCACCATTCCCCAGATCTATATGGATGCGATGGCTTACGATTACATAAGCCCCACGCGTTGGGATGAGGGAATTAACGCACTGACTATCAACTACGATTTTTCCGGTTCACATACTCTGCGCTCGGATTACAGCTCACAGGAGACCGATACCAGTTATCTCAACCTGCGTAACGGACTCAATATTGGGCCGTGGCGACTCCGCAATTACAGCACCTTGAACACCACCGATGGTCGTGCGGAATACAACTCTATCAGTACCTGGATACAACGTGATATTGCTGCGTTAAGAAGCCAGATTATGATTGGCGATACGTGGACGGCGAGCGATATTTTCGACAGCACGCAAATCCGTGGTGCACGACTTTATACTGATAAAGATATGTTACCCGCCAGCCAGAATGGCTTCGCGCCTGTGGTTCGTGGGATTGCAAAATCTAACGCCACCGTCATCATTCGACAGAACGGCTACGTAATTTATCAGTCAGCCGTTCCACAAGGTGCCTTTGAAATCACCGACCTCAATACTGCCAGCTCAGGCGGCGACCTGGATGTGACTATTAAGGAAGAAGATGGTAGTGAACAACGATTCACCCAGCCTTATGCGTCGCTGGCAATCCTCAAACGTGAAGGTCAGACCGATGTAGATGTTAGCGTGGGGGAACTGCGCGATGAAGATGGTTTTACTCCTGACGTGCTTCAGGCACAGATCCTTCATGGCTTGCCCCACGGTTTTACCTTGTATGGTGGCGTACAGGCTGCTGAAAAGTATGGTTCTGTTGCTTTGGGGGTAGGTAAAGATCTCGGTGCTCTGGGAGCCATCTCTTTAGATGCGACACATGCCAGAGCGAAATTTGCAGATGATGATACGGAAACGGGTCAGTCATATCGTTTTCTGTATTCAAAACGTTTTGACGATACAGACACCAGCTTACGCCTGGTTGGCTATCGTTACTCCACCGAAGGCTACTATACCCTCAATGAATGGGCCTCCCGGCAAAATAGTCCAGAAGATTTCTGGCAAACCGGAAACCGTCGCAGCCGTGTGGAAGGAACGTTAACGCAATCGCTGGGCAGAGATTATGGCAACTTATACCTGACATTAAGCCGCCAGCAATATTGGCACACAGATGATGTCGAACGATTAATCCAATTTGGTTACAGCAGTAGCTGGAAGCGACTCTCGTGGAACGTCTCGTGGAGTTATTCCAATACGGCCCGGCAAGGGACCAGTAATAGTTATGCCAATGATAACACCAGCGAACAAATCTACATGCTCTCTTTATCAGTTCCATTATCGGGCTGGTGGGGAAATAGTTATGCCACCTATTCGGTTTCGCAAAATGATGATTCTGGTAGCTCGCATCAACTTGGTCTTAGCGGTACGGCGCTGGAGAAAAATAATCTCTCCTGGAATCTCATGCAGTCCTATAACAGCCGCGATGATCAAGTAGGCGGTAATATGTCGCTGACCTATGACGGTACCTACGGCACGTTAAACGGCAGTTATAACTACAGCCAAAATTCTCAGCGACTCAATTATGGTATCCGGGGTGGCATTCTGGCGCATAGTGAAGGGATAACGTTTAGCCAGGAACTGGGTGAAACCATCGCTCTTATTAAAGCACCGGGAGCCGCAGGTCTGGAAATTGATAATATGCGCGGGGCGGCAACAGACTGGCGTGGTTACACGGTTAAGACACAGCTAAATCCTTATGATGAAAACCGGGTAGCGATCAGCGACAACTATTTCTCTAAGTCGAATGTTGAACTCGATAATACCGTCGTTACGATGGTCCCCACTCGCGGCGCAGTGGTTAAAGCGGAGTTTGTGACGCATGTGGGTTACCGTGTTCTTTTCAGAGTGGTAAATGCAAATGGTAAACCGGCACCTTTTGGCGCCATTGCCTCAGTTCAAAACACAAGTACCGCCGATTCAGGAATAGTCGGTGATTCTGGTGAGCTTTATCTCTCGGGTCTGTCAGATAAAGGGCAGGTCACTTTATCCTGGGGAGGAGACGCAGTCACGAAATGTACCTTTGGCTACTCACTTTCAGTACCAGAAAATGATAATGGTTTAATTGAGCAGAGTGTCACCTGTAATTAAAGGTTTTTTATGAGAAATAATATTCTGTTGTGGTGTTTTTCTATTGTCGCCATTTTTTACACGAGTACGACTCTTGCGGCCCCTCAAGGTATCTGTACTCCGGATAATGGCGTTTTTCATAGTGTGCTTGATTTTCCTGGATATGTTATTACGGCAACTCAGAATAAAGCGGGGACCACATTTAATACAACAGTAACTAATGGCGGGTCTTATCCGGCACATTGTCACTGTAATACAGGAAAGGTCGGTGAATTTCCCTATATTTACTACACGGCAAAAATAAATGATGCTTTAAGTTATGCTGGGGTTCATTCTAATGTAAATTACTATAATCTTAATCCACATCTGGATGTGGGTATAGCAATTGATCTTTTAGGGGTCGGATTTGTTAATGCACCATTCGAGTATCATGCTAATGATCCTGATGTAACTACAGTATATAAGTGTGGAAGAGAGGAGCCATTAGATATTTCTAGTGGTGCCAAGGCTAAGATTTATTTTTATATTAAAAAACCCTTTGCGGGAAAGGTAACTATTCCCACAACGCTTGTTGCGAAGTTGTACGGAACTATCAGCCGTGACACACCGATTGATTATTCACAGCCGATGGCTGATGTTTATGTTCGTGGAGACATCACTGCGCCACAAAGTTGTGAAATTAATAGTTTACAGCCAATTAATTTTGATTTTAGTACTATTCCAGCCGCAGATTTTTCATCTGTTGTCGGGAGTGCTGTGTCAGCGCATAAAATCACCAAAACTGTCACTATTAAGTGTGAGTATTTAGGAATAATGAATACGGATGATATCACTACCTCTTTTTATGCTACTGAACCCAGTAGCGATAATTCGATGGTTGTAACATCAAACCCAAATGTAGGGATAAAAGTCTACGATAAAAATAACAGGGAAATCAACGTAAACGGTGGCGAACTACCAACTGATATGGGAGCAACAAGCGTTATTGGTGAGAAAGCTGGCAATGTAACTTTTTCTGCTGCGCCTGCGAGCCTCACTGGTGCACGACCCGCGCCAGGAACATTTACCGCTACGGCAACTATCACCATCGAAATTGTTCGTTAATCAAAGGACAACGGTGCTCCTCGCACCGTTGTCATCAGACACCTCTTTCTAACCTATTTGCACATGACATGACAAAAAGATGACATGGTTTTTCTTTTTGCCTGGTTATAAAAATCAATAAATTACGCATAAATCTCGTTGTGTCATAAAACTGTCATATTCCATACATATAACTGTCACCTGTTTGTCCTATTTTGCTTCTCGTAGCCAACAAACAATGCTTTATGAATCCTCCCAGGAGACATTATGAAAGTTATGCGTACCACCGTCGCAACTGTTGTCGCCGCGACCTTATCGATGAGCGCTTTCTCTGTGTTTGCAGAAGCAAGCCTGACAGGTGCAGGTGCAACCTTCCCTGCGCCGGTGTATGCCAAATGGGCTGACACTTACCAGAAAGAAACCGGTAATAAAGTTAACTACCAGGGTATCGGTTCTTCCGGCGGCGTAAAACAGATTATCGCCAACACCGTTGATTTCGGTGCTTCTGACGCGCCGCTGTCTGACGAAAAACTGGCTCAGGAAGGTCTGTTCCAGTTCCCGACCGTAATTGGCGGCGTTGTGCTGGCGGTTAACATTCCGGGGCTAAAATCTGGCGAACTGGTGCTGGATGGTAAAACCCTCGGCGACATCTACTTGGGCAAAATCAAAAAGTGGGATGATGAAGCCATCGCCAAACTGAATCCGGGCTTAAAACTGCCGTCACAGAACATTGCTGTAGTGCGCCGCGCAGATGGCTCCGGGACTTCCTTCGTCTTTACCAGCTACCTGGCGAAAGTGAACGAAGAATGGAAAAACAACGTTGGTACGGGCTCTACCGTAAAATGGCCGATTGGTCTGGGCGGTAAAGGTAACGACGGTATCGCCGCGTTCGTTCAGCGTCTGCCGGGTGCAATTGGTTACGTTGAATATGCTTACGCTAAGCAGAACAACCTGGCGTACACAAAATTGATCTCCGCTGATGGTAAACCGGTTAGTCCGACCGAAGAAAACTTCGCTAATGCAGCAAAAGGCGCAGACTGGAGCAAAACATTCGCTCAGGATCTGACCAACCAGAAAGGCGAAGATGCATGGCCTATTACCTCAACCACGTTCATTCTGGTCCACAAAGATCAGAAGAAACCAGAGCAGGGTGTAGAAGTGCTGAAGTTCTTCGACTGGGCGTACAAAACCGGGGCTAAACAGGCGAACGACCTGGATTATGCCAGCCTGCCGGATAGCGTAGTTGAACAAGTTCGCGCTGCGTGGAAGACCAATATTAAAGACAGTAGCGGCAAGCCACTGTACTAATAAAACACCATGCCGGATAAGGCATTAACGGCTTATCCGGCATTACAAAATGACTTTGTAAACGCGTTTAACTGAAGAGTAACTTATGGCTGCAACCAAGCCTGCTTTTAACCCACCGGGTAAAAAGGGCGACATAATTTTCAGCGTGCTGGTAAAACTGGCGGCGCTGATTGTGCTATTGATGTTGGGTGGCATTATTGTCTCTCTGATCATCTCCTCCTGGCCGAGCATTCAGAAATTTGGTCTGGCTTTCCTGTGGACCAAAGAGTGGGATGCGCCGAACGATATCTACGGGGCGCTGGTGCCGATCTACGGTACGTTGGTGACCTCGTTTATCGCGCTGCTGATCGCCGTCCCGGTGAGTTTCGGTATCGCCCTGTTCCTGACCGAGCTTGCGCCTGGCTGGCTGAAGCGCCCGCTGGGTATCGCCATTGAGCTGCTGGCAGCCATTCCAAGTATCGTGTACGGCATGTGGGGCCTGTTTATCTTTGCGCCGCTGTTCGCCGTTTACTTCCAGGAGCCGGTCGGCAATATCATGTCGAATATCCCGATTGTTGGCGCGCTGTTCTCCGGCCCGGCCTTTGGTATCGGTATCCTTGCGGCAGGCGTGATCCTCGCCATCATGATTATTCCGTACATTGCAGCGGTAATGCGCGATGTATTCGAACAAACCCCGGTGATGATGAAAGAATCAGCCTACGGTATCGGCTGCACCACCTGGGAAGTTATCTGGCGTATCGTTCTTCCGTTCACCAAAAATGGGGTTATCGGCGGCATCATGTTGGGTCTGGGGCGCGCGCTCGGTGAAACCATGGCGGTGACCTTTATCATCGGTAACACCTACCAGCTCGACAGCGCCTCGCTGTACATGCCGGGCAACAGTATCACCTCTGCGCTGGCGAACGAATTTGCTGAAGCGGAATCCGGTCTGCACGTTGCCGCACTGATGGAACTGGGCCTGATCCTGTTTGTGATTACCTTCATCGTCCTCGCTGCATCGAAATTTATGATTATGCGCCTGGCTAAGAATGAGGGGGCACGCTAATGGCTATGGTTGAAATGCAAACCACTGCGGCGCTGGCAGAATCCCGCCGCAAAATGCAGGCGCGTCGCCGCCTCAAGAACCGTATTGCACTGACGCTCTCAATGGCGACGATGGCCTTCGGCCTGTTCTGGCTGATCTGGATTTTAATGTCCACCATCACCCGCGGTATCGACGGTATGTCGCTGGCGCTGTTCACTGAAATGACGCCGCCGCCAAATACGGAAGGCGGTGGTCTGGCGAACGCCCTGGCGGGTAGCGGCTTGTTAATTTTGTGGGCTACGGTATTCGGTACGCCGCTGGGCATTATGGCGGGGATTTATCTGGCGGAATATGGCCGTAAGTCCTGGCTGGCAGAAGTGATTCGCTTCATTAACGACATTCTGCTCTCCGCGCCGTCGATTGTCGTTGGTCTGTTTGTTTACACCATCGTGGTGGCACAGATGGAGCACTTCTCTGGCTGGGCTGGCGTGATTGCCCTGGCGCTGTTGCAGGTGCCGATTGTTATCCGCACCACCGAGAACATGCTGAAACTGGTGCCGGACAGCCTGCGTGAAGCGGCTTATGCGCTGGGTACGCCGAAATGGAAGATGATCTCCGCTATTACGCTGAAAGCGTCGGTGTCCGGGATCATGACCGGTATCCTGCTGGCGATTGCCCGTATTGCCGGTGAAACCGCGCCGCTGCTGTTTACCGCGCTCTCCAACCAGTTCTGGAGCACGGACATGATGCAGCCGATCGCCAACCTGCCGGTAACGATCTTTAAGTTTGCGATGAGCCCATTTGCAGAATGGCAGCAATTGGCCTGGGCCGGGGTGTTGATTATTACCCTGTGCGTCCTGCTGCTGAACATTCTGGCGCGCGTTGTTTTTGCGAAGAATAAACACGGTTAACACTTTGCCGGATGCGGTGTGAACGCCTTATCCGGCCTACGGTAAGCCTGATTAGCGAAGTGCATCAGGCACGATGAGGAAAAGATTGCAATGAGTATGGTTGAAACTGCCCCGAGTAAAATTCAGGTTCGTAATTTGAACTTCTACTACGGCAAATTCCATGCCCTGAAAAACATCAACCTGGATATCGCCAAAAACCAGGTTACGGCGTTTATCGGGCCGTCCGGCTGCGGTAAATCGACGCTGCTGCGTACTTTCAACAAAATGTTTGAACTGTATCCGGAGCAGCGTGCGGAAGGTGAGATTCTGCTCGATGGCGACAACATCCTGACTAACACTCAGGATATCGCCCTGCTGCGTGCGAAAGTGGGCATGGTGTTCCAGAAACCGACGCCGTTCCCGATGTCCATTTACGACAACATCGCCTTTGGTGTTCGTCTGTTTGAGAAGCTCTCCCGTGCGGATATGGACGAGCGCGTGCAGTGGGCATTGACCAAAGCCGCATTGTGGAACGAAACCAAAGATAAATTGCACCAGAGCGGTTACTCTCTCTCTGGTGGTCAGCAACAGCGTCTGTGCATTGCACGTGGTATCGCCATTCGCCCGGAAGTGCTGCTGCTCGACGAACCGTGTTCGGCGCTCGACCCTATCTCTACCGGGCGTATTGAAGAGCTGATCACCGAACTGAAGCAGGATTACACCGTAGTGATCGTCACCCACAACATGCAGCAGGCTGCGCGTTGTTCCGACCACACGG
Source organism: Escherichia sp. 94.0001 (assembly GCF_013369155.2). Classification (NCBI taxonomy): domain Bacteria; kingdom Pseudomonadati; phylum Pseudomonadota; class Gammaproteobacteria; order Enterobacterales; family Enterobacteriaceae; genus Escherichia; species Escherichia sp. 94.0001. The sequence continues at coordinate 9,056 of NZ_JABWMS020000094.1, forward strand.
CGTTTATGTACCTGGGCGAATTGATTGAGTTCAGCAACACGGACGATCTGTTCACCAAACCAGCGAAGAAACAAACAGAAGACTACATCACCGGTCGTTACGGTTGATTCAGGAGTGCGTTATGGACAGTCTCAATCTTAATAAACATATTTCCGGCCAGTTCAACGCCGAACTGGAAAGCATCCGCACGCAGGTGATGACCATGGGCGGCATGGTGGAGCAGCAGCTTTCTGATGCGATCACCGCGATGCATAACCAGGACAGCGATCTGGCGAAGCGGGTGATCGAAGGCGACAAAAACGTCAACATGATGGAAGTGGCGATCGATGAAGCCTGCGTGCGCATTATCGCCAAACGTCAGCCGACGGCGAGCGACCTGCGTCTGGTGATGGTAATCAGTAAAACCATTGCCGAGCTGGAGCGTATTGGCGACGTGGCGGACAAAATCTGCCGTACTGCGCTGGAGAAATTCTCCCAGCAGCATCAGCCATTGCTGGTAAGTCTGGAATCACTGGGGCGTCACACTATCCAGATGCTGCATGACGTGCTGGATGCGTTCGCGCGGATGGATATTGACGAAGCGGTGCGAATTTATCGGGAAGATAAAAAAGTCGATCAGGAGTACGAAGGTATTGTTCGTCAACTGATGACCTACATGATGGAAGATTCGCGCACCATTCCGAGCGTCCTTACCGCGCTGTTCTGTGCGCGTTCAATCGAACGTATCGGCGACCGCTGCCAGAATATTTGTGAATACATCTTCTACTACGTGAAAGGTCAGGATTTCCGTCACGTCGGTGGTGATGAGTTGGATAAACTGCTGGCGGGAAAAGACCCGAAAGAGTAACGCTAACACATTGCCAGATAAGGCTTTTATGCCGCATCTGGCAATCAGCCCGGTAATGCATAATTATCGGGTAGATATACATTTTCTCTAAAAATTGCCTCACAAACTCCCCTTGATCCTATTCCCAATAGATTGCATATACATTATTTCATTCAAATTTTTGAATATTAATGT
>NZ_JABWMS020000095.1:0-9508 GCF_013369155.2 Escherichia sp. 94.0001
ATTTATTGCTATTTCTATTACAAAGATGTCCTGACCTCTCATTCATTCTCTTCTTATCAACATCACGACAACTTTCGTAAAACATCCCCACCCTGCTTCAGGTATACTATGCCCCTCGATTCCACAAACATCAGGCAGACCATGACAGACCTAATCCAACGCCCTCGTCGCCTGCGCAAATCTCCTGCGCTGCGCGCTATGTTTGAAGAGACAACACTTAGCCTTAACGACCTGGTGTTGCCGATCTTTGTTGAAGAAGAAATTGACGACTACAAAGCCGTTGAAGCCATGCCAGGCGTGATGCGCATTCCAGAAAAACATCTGGCACGCGAAATTGAACGTATCGCCAACGCCGGTATTCGTTCCGTGATGACTTTCGGCATCTCTCACCATACCGATGAAACCGGCAGCGATGCCTGGCGGGAAGATGGACTGGTGGCGCGTATGTCGCGCATCTGCAAGCAGACCGTGCCAGAAATGATCGTCATGTCAGACACCTGCTTCTGTGAATACACATCTCACGGTCACTGCGGTGTTCTGTGCGAGCATGGCGTCGACAACGACGCGACTCTGGAAAATTTAGGCAAGCAAGCCGTGGTTGCAGCTGCTGCAGGCGCAGACTTCATCGCCCCTTCTGCCGCGATGGATGGTCAGGTACAGGCGATTCGCCAGGCGCTGGACGCTGCGGGCTTTAAAGATACGGCGATTATGTCGTATTCGACCAAGTTCGCCTCTTCCTTTTATGGTCCGTTCCGTGAAGCGGCGGGAAGTGCATTAAAAGGCGATCGCAAAAGTTATCAGATGAACCCAATGAACCGTCGCGAGGCGATTCGTGAGTCACTGCTGGATGAAGCCCAGGGCGCAGACTGCCTGATGGTTAAACCAGCCGGAGCTTACCTCGACATCGTGCGTGAGCTGCGTGAGCGTACTGAATTGCCGATTGGTGCGTATCAGGTGAGCGGTGAGTACGCGATGATTAAGTTCGCCGCGCTGGCGGGTGCTATAGATGAAGAGAAAGTCGTGCTCGAAAGCTTAGGTTCAATTAAGCGTGCGGGTGCGGATCTGATTTTCAGCTACTTTGCGCTGGATCTGGCTGAGAAGAAGATTCTGCGTTAATGATCATCATGCCGGGTTATCCAACCCGGCATTTCCCCCTTACCCCGCCCGATAAAACGGAATATCCCCAAGAATCGTCGCCCGATGCATAATCCGCCGCTGTGGCAGGTAATCCGCATTGGCATAGTGCTGAGTCACGCGGTTATCCCAAATCGCAATATCATTCGGTTGCCAGCGCCAACGTACCTGAAACTCCGGTTTAGTGATATGGGCAAACAAAAAACCTAACAAGGCTTCGCTCTCTTTATCGCTGACATCAACAATTCGTGTGGTAAAACCTTCGTTCACAAACAGCGCCTGTTTACCGGTCACCGGATGCGTTCGCACCACCGGATGGAGCAACGGTGGATTTTTCGCGACCGCCTCGCGCCAGCGTTGATGCTCATCCTCGGTTTTGCGGTACTTGTATTCCGGGAACGATTTACGGAAATCATGCTCCGCACGTAGCCCGCTCAATAGTTGACGGAAGGGAGCTGAGAGCGCCTCATAGGCCGCAATACCGCTGCTCCATAGCGTATCGCCGCCGGTCGAGGGTAACTCTTTCGCCGCCAGAATCGCCCCTGCGGGTGGCGTTTCAATAAATGTCACATCGGTGTGCCAGTTATCGTTATCCGGCGGATTATCGTTATGAGTATCCAGTACGATGATCTCCTCAACCCCTTCGGCATGAGGGTAAACAGGATGAATATGCAGTTCGCCAAAACGTTGGGCCAGCGCGCGTTGCTGCTGCGGTGTAATGGCTTGTTCACGCACAAATACCACCTGATGGCGCAGTACCGCATGGTAAAGCTGTTCAAACTGATTATCGCTTAACGGACGCGTCAGGTCGGCACCCGAAATTTGTGCACCGATATACGGCCCCAGCGGGGTAATGCTCAGACGTTCACTCATTGTACTTCTCCATGCCAGGGCGTCAGGCGGCGCTGTAACGCGCGCAGACCCAGTTCTAAAAGAAAGGCGATAATCGCAATCACCGCGATCCCCGCCAGCACCACGTCAGTCGCGAGAAATTCACCCGCTGACTGGACCATAAAACCCAAACCGCGCGTCGCGGCAATCAACTCCGCCGCCACCAGGGTAGACCAGCCCACACCCAGACCAATGCGTAATCCAGTGAGAATTTCCGGCAGCGCACCGGGCAAAATAACAAACCACAGTACCTGTGTGCGGCTGGCCCCCAGCGACTGAGCGGCACGAATGCGAACCTGCTGCGCGCTTTTCACCCCCGCCAGCGCCGACATCGCCACAGGTGCAAAAATCGCTAAATAGATCAGTAAGATCTTCGAGGTTTCACCAATACCAAACCAGATCACCATCAGCGGCAAATAAGCCAGCGGCGGCACCGGACGATAAAGCTCGATTATCGGATCCAGAATGCCGCGCACCGTCGGGCTTAGCCCCATGGCGATCCCGACCGGAATACCGATCAACACCGCCGCGAGTAGCGCCAGCAAAATGCGCGTCAGGCTGGCTGCCAGATGCTGCCACAGCGTGGCATCCATAAATCCCTGCGGCCCGGCAATGGTGAGCAGTTTTGCCAGTACCTGTTGCGGCGGCGGCAGAAACAGCGGGCTAATCAGTTGCAGCGCCGCCACCGCCCACCATACCGTGAGTAAAACCGCTAACGTGCCAATGCTTAAGGTCACCTGACGCGAGAGCGGCCAGCGCCATTTCAGCCGATGCGAATGCAGTTTTTCATTAATGAGCACACTCATGAGAACGCCTCCCGTTGCTCAAATACGCGGCTTAAAACATATTCGCGCATGGCGATGAATTGTGGATCGGACTTGATGCTGCGGCTCGACTCTCCCGCAACAAAGCGGCGAGCAAAGTTGAGCGGCAGCCGTTCCAGCACACGACCTGGACCAGGCGACAGCAAAACCAGTTCGGTTGCCATAAACACTGCTTCTTCTATATCGTGGGTAATCAACAGCACCTGCTTTCCCGTCTCCTGCCAGAGTTTCAGCAGCAGGGTTTGCATCTGGTCGCGGGTGAAGGCGTCCAGCGCACCAAACGGTTCGTCGAGTAATAACAGCTGGGGATTTGCCGCCAGCGCGCGGGCAATCCCTACCCGCTGACGTTGACCGCCGGAAAGCTGCCAGATATAGCGTTTTTCTGCGCCTTCCAGCCCCACTTTTTTCAGCATCTGGTGCGCGATTTCCAGGCGCTGTACTTTCTCTACACCTGCCAGTTGCAGGCCGAATGCCACGTTGTCTACCACATTACGCCACGGCAACAGCCCTTCATTCTGAAAAACCACGCCCCGCTCTGCGCCCGGTCCCTCAATGCACTTACCCGCCAGTTGAATGCTGCCATGCTGATAAGGCACAAAACCGGCAATCAGATTCAGCAAGGTGGTTTTGCCGCAGCCAGACGGTCCCAGAACCACCAGAAGCTCGCCGCTTTCCAGCGTCAGGTTGATATCTTCCAACGCCGGTTTGCCGCCATAATCGGCGTAAAGATGAGAGATTTGCAGCATCTGCGCCTCCTTTTATTGCACGAAGCGCGAGGTCACGTACTGGCTGTAATCATTCGCCACGGCAGGGACTTTGCCCTGATCTTTCAAAAACTGCGCGGTATCGATGATCGCTTTGTTCACCGGTCCAGTCAGTTCTGCCGTTTGTTGCTGCGGCGTCAGATAGGTATTCCCCTTCACCAGCCCCGGAACGTCACCTTCCGGCACGCCGCTTAAACGCGCCAGCTTGCTGATGTTTTCCGGCTGTTTCAGCCACGCGTCTGGGTTAGCAATGTACGGTTGCTGAGCATCGATGGCGCTTTTAGCAAACGCTTTCACGACTTCAGGATGTTTCTCGGCAAAATCTTTGCGCACGACCCAGACGTCCAGTGTCGGCGCGCCCCACTGCCCGACCTGTTCAGAATCGGTCAGCACCTTGCCATCTTTTTCCAGGGCGTTAACCGCCGGTGCCCAGACATAAGCACCATCAATATCTCCCCGCTGCCATGCGGCGATAATCGCGGGCGGCTGCAGGTTCACAATCTCCACTTGCCCAGGTTTAATACCCCAGTGTTTCAGCGCCGCCAGCAGGCTGTAGTGGGTGGTGGAGATAAACGGTACGGCGATGCGTTTACCAATGAGATCTTCGGGTTTGCTGATGGTTTTCTTCACCACCAGCGCTTCGGAGTTACCCAGTTTTGACGCCAGCAAGAAGACTTCAATCGGCACCTGTTGGCTGGCTGCAACCGCTAATGGGCTGGAACCGAGGTTGCCGATTTGCACGTCGCCAGAAGCCAGTGCTCGCACGATGCTGGCCCCGCTGTCAAACTTACGCCAGTCCACCGTCGCCCCGCTCTCTTTAGCAAAGGTGTTATCAGCCTGAGCCACTTTCGCCGGTTCAGCGGAGGTTTGATAGGCCACGGTGACGTTCACCGCCTGTGCCTGAAAAGCGATGAATGCCAGTGCGGCAAGAAGTGTGTTACGCGATGAAATTGCCATGATTGTCTGCTCCCCTGTCTTGTTATGGGAGCAGTATTTCGTTGCGGGTCAGTTTGATAAAGGAATTAAAACGTCTTGTTAAGAACAAAGCGTTTTTAGAAAAAAACTGGCAATGGTTAGCGAATATGCGCATTTTGCTATTTTTAACAAACATCGCCTGGTGCAGCGCTCACGCCTCTTATCATGCATACAAATACTGGGGCCGGATAAATTTTATGCTCCAATGCTATATACTATAGGGGGGTATGCATTGACATATGGCATACCCCCCTATAGTATATTGCGTGCAGATGATGAGGTGCGAAATGCCCAGTACTCCGGAAGAGAAGAAAAAGGTCCTTACTCGAGTTCGTCGTATTCGGGGGCAAATTGATGCTCTGGAACGGTCGCTGGAGGGTGATGCCGAATGCCGTGCCATACTGCAACAGATCGCTGCCGTTCGGGGCGCGGCTAACGGGCTGATGGCAGAAGTGCTTGAAAGCCATATCCGGGAAACGTTTGACCGAAATGACTGCTACAGCCGCGAAGTCAGCCAATCCGTTGACGACACTATTGAACTGGTTCGTGCCTATCTTAAATAGCTGAATCTATTACCATATTGAGGAAGAGCGAGAGATGAAATCACGTGCTGCCGTTGCATTTGCTCCCGGTAAACCGCTGGAAATCGTTGAAATTGACGTTGCACCACCGAAAAAAGGTGAAGTGCTGATTAAAGTCACCCATACCGGCGTTTGCCATACCGACGCATTTACCCTCTCCGGCGATGACCCGGAAGGTGTATTCCCGGTAGTTCTCGGTCACGAAGGGGCCGGCGTTGTGGTTGAAGTCGGTGAAGGCGTAACCAGCGTCAAACCTGGCGACCATGTGATCCCGCTTTATACCGCAGAGTGCGGCGAGTGTGAGTTCTGTCGTTCCGGCAAAACTAACCTCTGTGTCGCAGTTCGCGAGACTCAGGGCAAAGGCCTGATGCCAGACGGCACCACCCGTTTTTCTTACAACGGGCAGCCGCTGTATCACTACATGGGATGCTCTACATTCAGTGAATACACCGTGGTTGCGGAAGTGTCTCTGGCCAAAATTAATCCAGAAGCAAACCATGAACACGTCTGCCTGCTGGGCTGTGGCGTGACCACTGGCATTGGCGCAGTGCACAACACCGCTAAAGTCCAGCCAGGTGATTCTGTTGCCGTGTTTGGTCTTGGCGCGATTGGTCTGGCAGTAGTTCAGGGGGCTCGTCAGGCGAAGGCGGGACGGATTATCGCTATCGACACTAACCCGAAGAAATTCGATCTGGCGCGTCGTTTCGGTGCTACCGACTGCATTAACCCGAATGACTACGACAAACCGATTAAAGATGTCCTGCTGGATATCAACAAATGGGGTATCGACCATACATTTGAGTGCATCGGTAACGTCAACGTGATGCGTGCGGCGCTGGAAAGTGCTCACCGCGGCTGGGGTCAGTCGGTGATCATCGGGGTCGCGGGTTCCGGTCAGGAAATCTCAACCCGTCCATTCCAGTTGGTCACTGGTCGCGTATGGAAAGGTTCCGCGTTTGGCGGCGTGAAAGGTCGTTCCCAGTTACCGGGTATGGTTGAAGATGCGATGAAAGGTGATATCGATCTGGAACCGTTTGTGACGCATACCATGAGCCTGGATGAAATTAATGACGCCTTCGACCTGATGCATGAAGGCAAATCCATTCGAACCGTAATTCGTTACTGATTTCCCGCAGGTTTTACCCCGTCCAGTTCAGGCGGGGTTATTAATACTCTCCCCGGGCAGCCGCCCGGGGGATTAACCGTGAGATAATGACTGATGGAACTCATTGAAAAACATGCCAGCTTTGGCGGCTGGCAAAATGTGTATCGGCATTATTCCCAATCACTGAAATGTGAAATGAATGTCGGCGTCTATCTCCCACCAAAAGCCGGGAATGAAAAATTGCCGGTACTGTACTGGCTTTCGGGCCTGACCTGTAACGAGCAGAATTTCATTACTAAATCGGGGATGCAACGTTACGCGGCTGAGCACAACATTATTGTTGTTGCGCCAGACACCAGTCCGCGAGGCAGTCATGTCGCAGATGCCGACCGTTACGATCTCGGACAAGGTGCCGGGTTTTACCTGAACGCAACGCAAGCGCCGTGGAATGAACATTACAAAATGTATGACTATATCCGCAGCGAGCTGCCGGATTTAGTGATGCAACATTTTCCGGCAACGACCAGAAAGTCTATCTCAGGTCATTCTATGGGCGGGCTGGGCGCGCTGGTGCTGGCGTTACGTAACCCAGATGAATATGTCAGCGTCTCGGCGTTTTCGCCCATTGTCTCCCCATCGCAAGTACCGTGGGGACAGCAAGCCTTTGCCGCATATCTTGGTGAAAATAAAGATGCCTGGTTGGATTACGATCCGGTGAGCCTTATTTCACAAGGTCAACGCGTTGCGGAAATCATGGTTGATCAGGGATTGAGTGATGATTTTTACGCAGAACAGCTGCGGACTCCAAATCTTGAAAAGATCTGCCAGCAGATGAATATCAAAACGTTAATCCGTTATCACGAGGGTTATGATCACAGCTATTATTTTGTCTCCAGTTTTATTGGCGAGCATATTGTCTACCACGCCAATAAACTGAATATGCGTTGAGCATCCGCGCACGCCAGCCGGATGCGGCGTGAACGCCTTATCCGCCTACATTTCGCCCATAAACCGTAGGCATGATAAGACGCGCATAGCGTCGCATCAGGCATCTGCGCACAACTGCCGGATGCGGCGTGAACGCCTTATCCGGCCTACATTTCGCCCATGAGCCGTAGGCATGATAAGACGCGCAAAGCATCGCATCAGGCATCTGTGCACGGCTTATCGATGATTACCACATCAAATCATCAGGCACTTTAAAGTCGGCATACGGATCGTCTTCATCCTGCTCTTCGGCGCTGAGCGCGCTGTGCAACACAATACTGCTGGCGTCACGCTGAGCAATTTTATCGGCAACGCTGGCGGGAATAATGGCGTATTCACCTTCGCTATTGTTATCGATCTGCAAACGTGCAATCGCCAGACGACCATTAATCAACTGCGTTTGCGTGAGCTTATCGACAAAAATCTTCTTAATCAGATTGCCATCGGTAAAGTTAAAACCGATATCGCCATTGGCAATGGTGATCCGGTTCATTTCAATAAGCTGCTTCACCTGAGCTTTATATTCTTTCGCCAGTGCCGCTTGTTTTTGCTGCTCGCTAAGCTGTTTATCACGCTCAAGCTGTGCCTTTTTATTTTCTTCTACCGCCGCCCGAGCTTCACGCGCCTGAACGCGCGATTTTTTCGCCGTTCTCTCGACCTTCGCCGCTTTTTTGCTGGTGACTAATCCTGCTTTGAGCAACTGCTCTTGTAAGGTAAGTTTTGCCATCTTTGTTTCCAAACCCGCTGAATAATTTTTAGCGAGTATACCTGTAAACGCCGTAGGTGTATTGGGGGCAAGTCCCTTTCGCCCCTACCTAATAAGGCGCGTCAGGCATCGGCGCACGGCTGCATTCGTGATTTTCGACTCATCAAAATAAACACCGCTAATCCAGCAACAAAAATACCCGGCGCTGAAGCGGCCATTACGCCAACCGTGCCAGTACCTAATGCCAGCATTTTCCCGGCCAGTAACGGACCGCTCATAGCCCCCAGACGCCCTACCGCCACGGCGGTTCCCACGCCGGTTGCGCGGATCTGCGAACTGTAAAACAACGGAGCCAATGCATACAAAACGCTTTGCCCACCTGTTGCAAACAACCCTGCGACGAATCCCGCCAGCAACATACCGCTAAATGACGATACCGTTCCCAGTGCCAGCAGCGAAGCTAACATGCCGCTATAAATCAGTAGCGACATGGCCATGGGTCGCAGTTTATCCATCAACGCGCCCAAAATTAATGTTCCGCTCGCCGCTCCCATTTGCAGTGCAAACATCACCCCTGCCGCCTGCGATGGCTGGAATCCTTGTTCCACCAAAAGCAGCGGTAGCCAGTTGATCAACATGTAGACCACCAGCAGAGTGAAGAAATAACACAACCACAGCAGCAGCGTTGCGGTTGCCGTTTCTGGCGCAAATAACGCACGCAGTGGAGGCGCGGCCTGTTTTTCGCCAGCGAACACCGCCGACTCCGGCAGCCAGCGCATTAACAGTGGCACCAGAATCAACGGCACCACACCACCTACCCAAAACACCGTTTGCCAGGCTAAGTTTGCCCCTGCAAAACCCAGTGTCGCCGCCAGCGCCGCGCCAATGGGAACCCCGCAATACATCAGGCTCACCGCCGTTCCACGAAAACGTGGCCCCGCCGCTTCAGACGTCAGGGCGATAAGATTCGGCAACGCCGCCCCCAGCCCGACACCGGTCATCAGCCGCGCAAAGACCAGTGAGGGGAAATCCCAGGCAATAGCCGTTGCCAGCGAGAACAAACCAAACAGCGCAACTGAACCAATCAAAATGCGTTTACGACCATAACGGTCCGCCAGCATTCCGCCAACCAGCGCGCCGGGTAGCAAACCGAGTATTCCGGCACTGAATATCCAGCCCATTTGCATTTTATCGAGTGCAAAAGCCTGGGCGATGCCACCCGCCGCAATGCCAGCCGCCTGAAGATCCAGTCCTTCCATCAGAGCGACTAAAAAACAAAGCCCGATGGTCAGCATCAGGCGGGATGAAGATGATGAAGGGGTACGAGTCGACATAAGATGAACCTCGTTGCGAATGCAGGTGAATCGCGGCTGATACATTGCCAGCCGCGTAATCAAAACCATTTAATGACTGCCTACGGACGAAAGTAGGCCGGATAAGACGTTTACGCCGCATCCGGCAGTCGTGCGCCATTGCCTGATGCGACGCTGACGCGTCTTATCATGCCTACAAATTCCCGCGCCATCCGTAGGCCGGATAAG
>NZ_JABWMS020000096.1:0-9489 GCF_013369155.2 Escherichia sp. 94.0001
AACCTGCGACCAATTGATTAAAAGTCAACTGCTCTACCAACTGAGCTAACGACCCACTTTTTCGTTGCTTTCGGTTTGTTTGATATCCCGTGGCAACGGCGGCATATATTACTGATTTCAGACTTGAGCGCAACAAAAATTTCGATGCAGATCACTCAACTGCTTATGATTCGCACGACACGACCAGAAATAATGCGACTTCTGGTCGTGTGTTATGCATTACATCGCGTTCAGACGTTTTTGCGCCTGTTTAGCGCCATCAGTACCAGGGTATTTACTGATAACCTGCTGGTATACGGCTTTCGCTTTTGCGGTGTCACCTTTGTCCTGCATGATGACGCCGACTTTAAACATCGCATCCGCAGCCTTCGGTGACTTCGGATAGTTTTTCACTACCGAAGCAAAATAGTACGCCGCATCATCTTTTTTACCCTTGTTGTAGTTTAACTGACCCAGCCAATAATTGGCGTTTGGCAGATAAGTTGAATCAGGGTAATTTTTGATGAAATTCTGAAATGCCACCATTGCGTCATCCTGGCGGGATTTATCCTGCACCAGCGCAATAGCTGCATTGTAATCCGTGTTTGCATCACCGCTTTTCACCGGCGCGCCAGCATTCGCAGTACCAGCATCAGCTGTCGGCGTCGTTGATGCCGCCGCACCGCTTTGATCGCCGCTGGTTGATTGCGCCGCTGCACCACCGCTGCTGAGGCTATCGATCTGCAACAGGATCTGCTTTTGCCGCTCCACGACCTGATTCAGTTGATACTGATTTTCCTGAATCTGACCACGCAGGGAATCAATATCGGATTGATTATCAGAGAGTTGTTGCTGGAGTTGGGTTAAAAGCTGGCTGTGAGCATTAGAAATACGCTCAAGTTGAGTGACGCGGTCTTCGACCGAGCCTGAGCCGACACTACTGATTGGTGCCTGAGCAAAAGCGGCCCAGGGGGCCGCTATACCAACCAGTAACGACAGACTCAATAGTTGATGTCTGAAGTTACTGCTCATGCAATTCTCTTAGTAAACCAGTACCGCACGACGGTTTTTGGAGTATGCCGCTTCGTCATGACCCAGTACTGCAGGTTTTTCTTTACCGTAAGAAACGATGGAGATCTGGTCTGCAGAAACGCCTTTACCCTGCAGGTACATCTTAACGGCGTTCGCACGACGTTCACCCAGGGAGATGTTGTATTCCGGAGTACCACGTTCGTCCGCGTGACCTTCTACGGTGACTTTGTAAGACGGGTTGCTACGCAGGAAGTTTGCGTGTGCATCCAGCATTTGAGCGAAGTCAGAACGGATATCGTACTTGTCCAGATCGAAGTAAACGATGTTGTTCTGCTGCAGCTGTTGCATTTGCAGACGAGCCTGCTCTTCGGAAGACATGTTGCCATTGCCGCCGTTCGCATCCATACCAGTGCCGGCACCCAGCATGCCTTCGCTGCCGTCATTGCTGGCGTTCTTGTTGGAAGAACATGCCGCAATTGCCATAACAGGCAGAGCAATCATCAGCCCTTTCAGCACTTTGTTCAGTTGCATTTCAATGATTCCTTTACTATTCAATTAATTATTATCACAGATACGGCGACCAGGCAGGGAATTTGACCTGTCCATCAGTTGCCGGAAGACGCGCTTTGAAACGCCCATCTGTAGAAACCAAATTCAGCACGGATCCCATCCCCTGAGAAGAGCTGTAGATTACCATAGTGCCGTTAGGTGCCAGACTTGGCGTTTCATCCAGGAACGTGGACGACAGAACTTGTACGCCTCCCGTTGCCAGATCTTGTTTGGCAATGTGCTGCTGCCCACCATTGGAGCTGACCATTACCATAAATTTACCGTCGCTGCTGACATCCGCATCCTGGTTCTGCGAACCTTCCCAGGTAATACGTTGTGGCGCACCGCCGTTGATATTCACTTTATAAACCTGCGGACGACCGGCCTGGTCAGAAGTAAATGCCAAGTTCTGGCTGTCCGGGAACCAGGTCGGTTCGGTATTGTTACTGCGACCATCAGTCACCTGGCGAATCTGACCAGAAGCCAAATCCATTACGTACAGGTTCAGGCTACCGGTTTTCGACAAGGCGAATGCCAGTTTGCTGCCGTCTGGCGAGAATGCAGGTGCACCGTTGTGACGCGGGAATGAAGCCACCTGACGTACAGCGCCATTTGCCAGCGTTTGGATGACCAGCGCGGAACGACCGCTTTCGAAGGTCACATAAGCCAGTTTAGAACCGTCTGGTGACCACGCCGGAGACATCAGCGGCTGCGGTGAACGGTGAACGACAAATTGGTTGTAACCGTCATAGTCAGATACGCGCAGTTCATACGGGAACTGACCGCCGTTGGTCTGAACAACGTAGGCAATACGGGTACGGAACGCACCTTTAATGCCGGTCAGTTTTTCAAATACTTCATCACTGGCGGTATGACCAGCATAACGCAGCCACTGCTTGTTCACTTTGTACGAGTTCTGAGCAAGTACAGTACCCGGTGCGCCGCCAGTGTCCACAAGCTGATAAGCAACATTGTAAGAGCCGTCCGGATTCGGAGTGACCTGGCCGACAACCACAGCGTCAATACCCAGCGCAGACCATGCAGCTGGTTGAACTTCCTGCGCACTACCCGGCTGCTGTGGCAGACGAGCGCGATCTAATGGATTAAATTTACCACTGTTACGCAAGTCAGCAGCAACGATGCCGCCAATATCTTCAGGTGCTGCACCAGGACCCGCCCACTGGAAAGGAACAACGCCAATAGGACGACCGGAATCTACACCGCTGTCGATCACAATGCGGACTTCAGCATGCAGAACTGATGCCCACAGTATGAGAAAACCAAATGCTACTCGTAATGCCTGCTTCATCATATCTCCCTTATCTGGACCGATGGCCCACGATAATTTAGCAGAATGTTAACAAACTAAAATACACAAAACTACCAGAACCCCGTGGCAACCGGTGTCTGATGTTGACCGTCGGAACAGTCAGCATCGCGATTACGGTTTGAAGTCCAATGGCGCGTTTTTGAACACTTCATATACTGCCTGGCTTGGTGGTTTTGGGATCTTCGCAAGTTTAGCTGCTGCCAACGCAGCCTGACAAAGTGCGGGATCGCCACCTTCAGGTTTGATATCCAGTAACATACCATCGGGTGCCAGTTTTATGCGCAGCGTACAGGTCTTGCCTGCATAGGACGATGCGTCATAGAACTTACTTTCGATAGCAGATTTAATCTGCCCGGCATAGTTATTGATATCGGCCCCTGATGCGCCATTGTTTTTAGTATTACCACTCCCGGCAGGCGAAGCATTGTTCCCTTTCGCCCCTCCCCCCGTTTTCGGTGCATTCTTACCAGAGCTTAGCTCACCGAAAATATCATCTGCCTCTGCGGCCGCTTTTGCTGCAGCGGCTTTTTCAGCGGCAGCTTTTGCCGCTGCCGCTTTTTTGTCTGCGGCGGCTTTTTCTGCCGCTGCTTTCTTATCAGCTGCTGCCTTTTCAGCAGCCGCTTTTTCTGCTGCTTTTTTGTCGGCTGCAGCTTTCTCTGCCGCTGCTTTCTTATCAGCTGCAGCCTTTTCAGCAGCCGCTTTCTTCTCAGCTTCTGCCTTGGCTTTTTCAGCAGCTTCAGTTGCCGCTTTTTTTCTTGCTTCAGCTGCAGCTGCTTCTGCCGCTTCCGCTTTCTTCTTCAGCGCCGCAGCGGCTGCTTCGGCTTTTTTCTGCGCTTCGGCTGCGGCTTTGGCGGCTTCTGCTTCTGCTTTTTTCTTCGCGTCTGCAGCCGCTTTCTTCGCTGCTTCTTCCGCAGCTTTTGCATCCGCTTCAGCCTTCGCTTTAGCATCTGCCGCCGCTTTCGCTGCCGCCTCTTCCGCTTGCTTCTGCTTTAACTCGGCCTGTTTTGCGGCTTCTTCAGCCTGCTTTTTCTGCTCCTGAGCCGCTAACCGCTCTTTCTCAAGTTGCTTCAGGCGTTCCTGTTCAGCCGCTTGTTTCTCACGCAGTTCTTCCGCAGCCTGCTGTTCCTTCATCTTGCGCTGCTCATCAGAACGCTTCGCGCTTGATTCCTGGCTTTGCATGCGTTTGTACTGCTCAACTACCGCACCTGAATCAACCATTACAGCGTCGATGGACGAACCACCGCCGCCTCCGGCTGAAGCTTCTATATTCTCATCGAACGAACTCCAGATCAGCGCCGCAAATAAGATGACATGCAGCACTGCTGAAATAATTATCGCCCGCTTGAGCTTGTCGTTTTGTTCGGTTGCCTTTGACACTCTCGGTTTCCAAAAACTGTTCGCCTGTTACCCGCTCTCTTTCAAGCAAGGGAAACGCAGATGTTTAGATAGGCTGCGTCATTAAACCAACCGATTTCACACCCGCACTATGTAACAAGTTCAGTGCTTTAATTATTTCATCGTAAGGCACATCTTTTGCGCCACCGATCAGAAAGACCGTTTTCGGGTTGGCCTTGAAACGGCTGGACACTTCCGCCACCACCTGCTCTGGTGGTAAACGCTCCAGGCGATCTTTCTCAACCACCACGGTGTACTGACCAATACCAGACACTTCAACAATCACTGGCGGATTATCGTTACTGCTCACCGCCTGTGATTCAGTAGCGTCTGGCAGATCGACCTCCACGCTCTGGGTGATGATGGGCGCTGTCGCCATAAAGATCAGCAACAGCACCAGCAGTACGTCCAGCAACGGTACAATGTTGATTTCGGACTTGAGATCGCGACGACCTCGTCCACGCGCTCTGGCCATGGCTTACCCCTTGTTGCTCTCGCTAACGGTAAACGCCTGGCGGTGCAGAATCGCGGTAAACTCTTCCATAAAGTTGTCGTAATTCAGTTCCAGTTTGTTTACGCGCTGGTTGAGGCGGTTATAAGCCATTACCGCCGGAATTGCGGCGAACAGACCAATTGCCGTCGCAATCAACGCTTCTGCGATACCGGGCGCAACCATTTGCAGTGTTGCTTGTTTTACCGCCCCGAGGGCGATAAAGGCGTGCATGATCCCCCAGACCGTACCAAACAGACCAATATACGGGCTGATGGAGCCAACCGTACCGAGGAACGGAATGTGCGTTTCCAGATTTTCAAGTTCACGGTTCATGGAAATACGCATCGCTCGCGACGCCCCTTCCACTACGGCTTCCGGCGCATGGCTATTGGCACGATGTAGGCGCACAAACTCTTTGAACCCGCTGTAAAAGATTTGTTCCGAACCGGTCAGATTATCCCGTTTCCCCTGGCTCTCTTGATAGAGGCGAGAAAGTTCGATTCCAGACCAGAATTTATCTTCAAACGCTTCGGCTTCGCGCGCCGCTGCGTTAAGAATACGGGTCCGCTGGATAATAATGGCCCAGGATACGATTGAAAAACCAATCAAAATCAACATGATAAGTTTAACCAGAAGGCTAGCCTTCAGGAACAAATCAAGGATATTCATGTCAGTCACTGCTTAAACTCCGCGACAATAGACTTGGGAAGCGCACGAGGCTTCATTTTGAGTGGGTCAACGCAAACAACCAGAACCTCTGCTTCATTCAGCAAAGTATTCTCGGCGTTGACAATACGTTGCGTGAAAACCAAAGAGGTGCCACGCATTGATGTTATTTCAGTCTGTATTTCGAGCATATCGTCGAGCCGCGCAGGTGCATAATATTCCACCGTCATTTTACGCACCACAAAGGCAACGCGTTCAGCCATCAGCGCCTGCTGACTGAAGTGATGATGACGCAGCATCTCTGTGCGTGCTCTTTCATAAAAAGCGACGTAACTGGCGTGGTACACCACACCACCGGCATCGGTATCTTCATAGTAGACGCGAACCGGCCATCGAAACAGCGTTGTATTCACTTTACATCCCGGTAATGCAACAAAAGTTAGAGCTTTTAAACGCTGCTACTATACGCGCGCGATTGAGGTTTGGGAATGAGGGCAAGTTAAGGGAGCGTAAAAATTTATGGGCCTGAAGCGGCCCATAAATTTTTAAAGAGAATTCTGATTTAAAAGAAGAAGAAAATCAGCCCGACAATGAGAACAATATCGGCAAGCAAAGGGCAAAAAATCCCTTGCCAGAGAACCTTCTGCGGACGAAAGCCCACGCCGTGAATAACACCAGCACAGACGGCCCACATCAGCAATAAACCATGCCAGATTTCCAGTTCACTGGTCTTCGCGGCGAAACGTGACGGGTCCAAAAACATACATCCTGCTAACAGAAGCGCCATCACGAAGGAAAGCGCCCGCAGGGGGCGCTTGTCCATTACCGCATACAAGGTTGCGATAATCTTACTCATCAGATGTCTTCTTGACCGGCTTTACCTGATTCGACGTGCTCAAGCGCCAGCGCGGTGATTACCCCAAACGAACAGGCAAGAAGCGTTCCCAGAATCCATGCGAAATACCACATTTTTAGCTCCTTACTTAGTACAGAGAGTGGGTGTTACGTTCAATATCTTCTTTGGTGATACGACCGAACATTTTCCAGTAGCACCAGGCGGTGTAGAGCAGAATGATCGGTACCAGAACCACCGCAACCCAGGTCATGACGTTAAGCGTCAGCTGGCTGGAAGTTGCATCCCACATTGTCAGACTTGCGTTCATCATGGTGCTGGACGGCATCACAAACGGGAACATTGCGATACCGGCAGTCAGGATGATGCAGGCCAGCGTCAGTGAGGAGAACACAAACGCCCATGCGGCTTTATCCATACGTGCAGTCAGGATAGTCAGCAGAGGCAGAACCACACCCAGTACCGGAATAGCCCACAGAATCGGCGTATTGTTGAAGTTCACCAACCATGCGCCAGCTTCACGAACCACTTCTTTATTCAGCGGGTTAGATGCCGCGTAATGGTCCATTGTTGATTTCACGACATAACCATCGATACCGTACATCACCCATACGCCAGCCAGTGCGAAACAGATCAGTGTCACCAGTGCCGCCACCTGAGCCGTTGCACGGGTACGCAGGTGCAGTTCGCCCACGGTACGCATTTGCAGATAGGTTGCGCCCTGAGTAATGATCATCCCTACGCTCACCACGCCTGCCAGCAGGCCGAACGGGTTAAGCAGCTGGAAGAAGTTACCGGTGTAGTACAGACGCAGATATTCATCAACGTTGAACGGTACGCCCTGCAACAGGTTACCGAACGCTACACCAATCACCAGCGGCGGAACGAAGCTACCAATGAAGATGCCCCAGTCCCACATGTTACGCCAGCGGGTTTCTTCAATCTTGGAGCGGTAGTCAAAACCGACCGGACGGAAGAACAAAGACGCCAGCACGAGGATCATCGCCACATAGAAGCCGGAGAACGCAGCGGCATAGACCATCGGCCAGGCAGCAAACAGAGCGCCACCCGCAGTGATCAGCCATACCTGGTTACCGTCCCAGTGTGGTGCGATGGAGTTAATCATAATTCGACGCTCGGTGTCGTTACGACCGAGGAAACGGGTGAGCATGCCCACCCCCATGTCGAAACCGTCAGTGACTGCAAAACCAATCAGCAGAACGCCAACCAGCAGCCACCAGATAAAACGCAATACTTCATAATCGATCATTTGACGACTCCTGTCTTAGCGTGCCGGCTGAGTAGTCGTGGAAGACTGCTCAAAGTGATAGCGACCGGTTTTCAGGCTGCTTGGGCCGAGGCGTGCAAACTTGAACATCAAGAACAATTCTGCCACCAGGAACAGGGTATACAGGCCACAAATCAGCACCATCGAGAAGATGAGGTCGCCTGCGGTCAGTGACGAGTTCGCTACAGCTGTCGGCAGCACTTCACCGATAGCCCAAGGTTGGCGACCATATTCAGCCACGAACCAGCCCGCTTCTACAGCAATCCACGGCAACGGAATACCGTACAATGCAGCGCGCAGCAGCCATTTTTTCTCGCCAATACGGTTGCGGATGACACTCCAGAAAGAGAGCGCGATGATTGCCAGCAGCAGGAAGCCACACGCCACCATGATACGGAACGCGAAGTACAGCGGCGCTACACGTGGAATGGAGTCTTTGGTTGCCTGTTGAATCTGCGCTTCAGTTGCATCCGCCACGTTTGGCGTATAGCGTTTCAGCAGCAGACCGTAACCGAGGTCTTTCTTCATGCTATTGAACTGGTCACGAACCGCCTGGTCAGTAGAACCAGAACGCAGTTGCTCGAGCAGAGAGTACGCCTTCATCCCGTTACGGATGCGTTCTTCATGCTGCACCATCAGCTCTTTCAGGCCGATAACCGGGGTATCCACGGAACGCGTTGCAATGATGCCCAGCGCGTAAGGGATCTGGATCGCAAATTTGTTCGTCTCCTCTTCCTGATCAGGAATGCCGAACAGAGTAAAGGCAGCAGGTGCAGGTTGCGTTTCCCACTCGGCTTCAATAGCAGCCAGTTTGGTTTTCTGCACGTCGCCCATTTCATAACCAGATTCATCACCCAGAACAATAACAGACAGAACGGCAGCCATACCGAAGCTGGCAGCGATAGCAAAGGAGCGTTTAGCGAAGGCGAAGTCACGACCTTTCAGCATATACCATGCGCTGATACCGAGGATGAACATCGCGCCAGTCACATAACCAGACGCTACAGTGTGAACGAATTTCACCTGAGCAACCGGGTTAAGCACCAGCTCGGAGAAGCTCACCATCTCCATACGCATAGTTTCAAAGTTGAAATCGGATGCGATTGGGTTTTGCATCCAGCCGTTCGCAACCAGAATCCACAGTGCGGACAGGTTTGAACCAAGCGCCACCAGCCAGGTGACACACATATGCTGAACTTTACCCAGACGATCCCAACCGAAGAAGAACAGACCTACAAAGGTGGATTCGAGGAAGAAGGCCATCAGACCTTCGATTGCCAGCGGCGCACCGAAGATATCCCCTACATAGTGGGAATAGTAAGACCAGTTAGTCCCGAACTGGAACTCCATGGTCAGACCGGTTGCCACACCCAGAGCGAAGTTGATACCAAACAACTTGCCCCAGAACTTGGTCATATCTTTATAAATCTGTTTGCCGGAAAGGACGTAGACCGTTTCCATAATGGCCAGCAGGAACGCCATACCGAGCGTCAGTGGCACAAAAAGGAAGTGGTACATCGCGGTCAAGGCAAACTGTAAGCGCGACAGTTCGACTATATCTAACATCATGACTCCTTGCTCATCGCATGAAGACTCCGAGAGTGAACCCCGTTAGAAAGGGTCACACGCATGCCCCAATACAAAATTATTTGCTCGCCTCTATCGTTGCCATTTCATCAAAAGAGGAAAAGACAATGATAAAAAAGTTACAAACATGTTAATGAAT
The DNA here is from genome assembly GCF_013369155.2 of Escherichia sp. 94.0001. Classification (NCBI taxonomy): domain Bacteria; kingdom Pseudomonadati; phylum Pseudomonadota; class Gammaproteobacteria; order Enterobacterales; family Enterobacteriaceae; genus Escherichia; species Escherichia sp. 94.0001. The sequence continues at coordinate 9,312 of NZ_JABWMS020000096.1, forward strand.
AAACCAAATTGATCCCGTAATTATATTACGCCGCAAAATCCTTACAATAAACAGGTTTTTATTGAGCAAATTTGCATTTTTCGACAGTGATCAATTTATAGCGAAATTGTCACGATCTCACCAATTTGATCTACGACAATTTATCGTGTTTTGCAGATTTTTTTCAAGAATTAAAAAT
>NZ_JABWMS020000097.1:0-9029 GCF_013369155.2 Escherichia sp. 94.0001
GTTGTAAACAGGCAATAAAAGTAACATTTGCAGTAGAGCTCTTTGATACACAAAACAGTAATAAAAAACAAAATAAAAAACCATGGAAGAAGGTAATGTTCAATGTTTAACAAAGTTTTGATAGGGTTAAGGAGTCATCCAGAATTAATAATTCTTGGATTAATGGTGATGATTATCGCCATGCTCATAATTCCATTGCCCACTTACTTAATCGATTTTTTGATTGGGCTGAACTTAACATTGGCAATACTTGTGTTTTTAGGATCATTCTATGTTGATAGGATCTTAAGTTTTTCTTCATTCCCATCAATTCTCCTCATCACAACGTTATTTCGTTTGGCGCTGGCGATCAGTACCAGTCGACTTATACTTCTTGAGGCGGACGCCGGAGAAATTATAACGAGTTTTGGTGAATTCGTTATTGGAGATAGCCTGGTAGTTGGTTTTGTTATTTTCTCCATTGTTACTATTGTTCAGTTTATCGTGATTACTAAAGGTTCGGAACGTGTGGCTGAAGTTGCTGCCCGCTTTTCGCTTGACGGTATGCCAGGTAAACAAATGAGTATTGACGCCGATCTACGCGCCGGGATCATTGATGCAGATTTAGCAAAAGAACGTCGTAGCGTATTAGAACGAGAGAGTCAGCTGTATGGTTCCTTTGATGGTGCGATGAAATTTATCAAAGGTGATGCTATTGCAAACATCATTATTATCTTTGTTAATATTATCGGTGGGCTATCAGTAGGAGTAGGCCAAAATGGAATGGATTTCTCGACAGCGTTGACCGTCTACACAATTCTTACCGTCGGGGATGGTCTTGTTTCTCAAATTCCAGCTTTATTAATTGCTATTAGCGCAGGGTTTATCGTAACGCGCGTGAATGGCGATAGTGATAATATGGGGCAGAATATAATGTCCCAGTTATTAAGTAATTCTTTTGTCATTATTGTGACATGTGTCCTCGCGCTAAGTATTGGGTTGCTTCCAGGTTTTCCCCTTCTTGTGTTTTTATGTTTGGCAGTAATCTTAGGAATTTATTTTTACTTTAAATTCAAAAAGAAAGGGGGTGAAGAAACGGTTGTTGAGGGAGATATCACCGTTGGGTTGGAACCCTATAATCAGGATGATGATATTTCATTAGGTATTATTAATAAACTTGATCAGGTTATTACCGAAACGGTACCCTTGGTTTTGATTATGAATAGTGTACAGGCTAAAAAATACACTGAAATCAATCTTGCTGATAGGATTCGTAGTCAGTTTTTTATTGAGTATGGTATCCGTATTCCCGGTATTGTCATTCGCGAGGGGGAAGGCCTTAATGATGAAGATGTCATATTAATGCTAAATGAAGTCAGAGCCTCGCAATTTAAAATTTATCATGATCTTGTCTTGTTGGTTGAATATTCAGATGAAGTGGTTTCGACTTTGATCAAGAAACCTGTCATCGTAAATAGTAATGGTGAACAATATTATTGGGTTACAAAAAGTGATGCCCAAAAATTAACAAAAATTGGCTGTTATACTCGCACGGCCATGGATGAAATGTACAATCATTTATCTGTATGTCTGGCTCATAATATTAATGAGTATTTTGGTATACAAGAAACCAAATATATTCTTGATCAATTAGAGATGAAGTATCCTGATCTATTAAAAGAAATATTAAGATATATAACCGTGCAGCGCATTTCAGAGGTAATTCAGCGTCTGATCCAGGAGCGAATTTCAGTGCGCAATATGCGTTTAGTTATGGAGGCTTTAGCATTATGGAGCCCACGCGAGAAAGATATAATCACACTCGTCGAGCATGTACGAGGTGCATTAGGTCGCTACATTTGCCATAAGTTTTCATATTCTGGAGAAATTAAAGCAATTGTGATTTCGCCTGAAATAGAGGACAGAATCAGAGATGGTGTCAGGCCTACCGCTGGCGGTACTTTTCTTAATCTCGATGCATCCGAAGCTGAGATGATTCTGGATAATTTTAAACTGGCACTTTCTGGAATCAATATTCCAATTAAAGACATTATTTTACTGGGATCTGTGGATATTCGTCGTTTTATCAAAAAACTTATTGAATCTAGTTATCGAGACCTCGAAGTACTTTCGTACGGGGAACTAACGGAAAATGTTCCCGTTAATATTCTGAAAACTATTTAGGATAATGTCTTGCGATATGGAGCATGCTGGTATGAAAAAATTAAAACTATTAAATAAATACAGCTACTTACATAGCATAAACGGCTCGCTGATTGAAGCAGAGCTTGACGACGTTTCAGTGGGCGAAGTATGCGAAATTTATGCGAGCTGGCAAGCAAATGAACGTATAGCCAGGGCTCAGGTCGTTGGCTTTCGCAATGGAAAGACATTATTAAACCTTATAGGCAGCTCTGTGGGGCTTACACGTACTGCAGTATTGAAACCAACGGGAGAGCAGTTAACCATACAGATCAGTGATACCTTTCTTGGTTCAGTTTTGAATGCTTCTGGTCAAATTATGGAAAGGTTTGTCCCGGTCACTCCAGGGGATAGGGGAAATTTACGCCTGATTGATGAACTGCCACCGTCGTATCAGGAACGTCGAGTTATTAATACACCACTAGAGACACGGATAAGAGTCATTGATGGCGTACTGACATGTGGCATTGGTCAACGTGTTGGGATTTTCGCATCGGCTGGCTGTGGCAAAACGGTTTTAATGCATATGCTTGTAAACAACACTGAAGCTGATGTGTTTGTTATTGGCTTGATTGGCGAACGTGGAAGGGAAGTTACGGAATGCGCGGAATCGCTGAAAAAATCAGTAAATGCAGCAAAATGTGTTTTGGTTTATGCCACCTCTGATTTTTCGTCAGTAGATCGGTGTAATGCCGCCCTGATGGCGACAACCGTGGCAGAGTATTTTAGAGATCGAGGAAAGAGAGTTGTACTTTTTATCGACTCAATGACGCGCTATGCACGAGCATTACGCGATATGAAGCTGGCAGCGGGTGAACCACCTGCCAGACGTGGTTATCCTGCTTCTGTTTTTGACAGTTTACCTCGCTTACTGGAGAGGCCGGGACCAACACTAAAAGGAAGTATTACTGCCTTTTATACCGTATTACTGGAGGGGGAGGATGAATCAGACCCCCTGGGGGATGAAATTCGCTCAATCCTTGATGGCCATATCTATCTAAGTCGCAAACTCGCTGGGCAAGGTCATTATCCGGCAATAGATGTTCTAAAAAGTGTGAGTCGAGTATTTGGTCAGGTCACTGATGAAAAACACAGAGATAATGCTGCACGGGTAAGGAAGATCCTCACAACTTTGGAAGATCTACAGGTGTTTATTGATTTAGGGGAATATCGCGCTGGGCAAAATGCTGAAAATGATTTTGCTATGAATGCCCGGCCTAAACTCACAAATTGGTTAAAACAGTCAGTTAATGAAAAAATGCCAATGAGTGAAACGCTAAAAGAGCTTGAACGAATTGTTAAGTAAAGTTAATCGACTTATCAGAAGAACAGCGCAGAGCCTGGCTGCATGTGAAGCATCATTACAAAAGTTAAATGCAGAAAAAGAAAAGTTAGTCGAAAAGGAACGCCTGTATGATATGCAACTTAAAAACCTACAGTCACTGTTAGATATGAAGGAGTTACTCGGCGAAGTAGTATTTCGCCAGGATATATTTTACTCGTTACGTAAAGTTGCAGTCATTCAGCAGCAGATCGCTGAGATAAATCTTGAAAAGCAAAAAATAGCAGAGCGGCGAAAAATACTTAACAAGGAAATAGTTCAACAGCAAGCACAAAGAAAACACTGGTGGCTAAAAGGAGAAAAGTACGATCGACTAAAGAAGCGCATCAAAAAACAACTTTTAAATCAGATGCTTTATCAAGACGAGCTTGAACAGGAGGAAAAATATAATGGACGAAGTCAAGAAAATTGAATACGGTAAAATTTTAAACACAGACACACCCGATAATTCTGCTTCGGATTTAGACCGTTTCTTAAAGAAAAACAAAAAAAATAAAGAAATGAGTGAGATTGTTGCTGGAACCATTCTCCAGTTATTACGTCAGACTCAGGATAGCCAATTTTCTACGTTGGGGAAAAAGAATGGGCAAATGAAGTCTATTGACAACAAATCGTCTCTCCAGGTTGACAGGAATCCATCTCTTTCTTTGCAAACAAATGGAACAGAGCAATTTTCTACAAAGAAAATTCTCAATATGACTTCTCGAGGTCAGGGTATTAGTTCTGAACTATCTGATAACACGATAAAAATTAAGGAAAAAATCCATAATGGTAGCCATACAGAGTTCATCACAGATCAAAAAAACAGTAATAATAAAGATCGTGAAAAAAAATACCGCGATGGAGACAAAATAAATGGACCGCAGGCCCATTTATTAGACATTACTAACGAAAGAAGGTTTGCTGATAACAAAACCATGTTTACTCAACATATCGAAAAACAAAGGAATGTTAATACGCTCAATCAGAATGATATAAATAATTCTGTTAATAGTGCCAATGTACCAGAAAATGAATTGACATATCAGTTTCAGCGTTGGGGACAAAATCATACAGTCCGGATTCTGGAAAGTAGTGAAGGGATACGACTAAAACCATCTGACGCACTTGTCTCCGACAGACTCCATGAAGCCCAACACAATGATGTTACAGCACAACGTTGGGTATTGACTGAGCAAGATGAACGACAAGGACAACGACATCAGCCTCATGATGAGCAAGAAAATGAAGGTAAATTCGAAAACGATCAGAAGGACGAAAGTTAATGTTCGGTCTGAGAAAAGTAAATGGAAACACTCATTCCTTTGAAACCACTTTTCAAAACTGGAAAGAAAATGGTGAAGATGTTGCGTTATTAATGCCCGAATTTAGTGCTAAATGGCTACCGATAGCGGAAGAGAGTGGCAGCTGGTCTGGATGGGTGTTGCTTCGAGAAATATTTCCCTTAATTTCTGCCGAGCTCGCTGGGATGGCTTTAATGCCAGAAACGGAAAGGTTAATAGGGGAATGGCTCAGTTTATCCAGTTCCCCGTTAAATCTAAATTATCCTGAACTAAAATATAATCGTTTGTGCGTAGGTAAAGTATTTGATGGAGTATTGAGTCCAGCTCAACCACTGATAAGAATATGGACAGGGGATTTGAATCTTTGGTTAGATAAAGTCACAGTCTGCCAATACGAAAACGCTCCAACGTTAGACAAAAAATCATTATATTGGCCCATTCATTTTGTAATTGGATTTAGTAAAACATGTTATAGAACTATTGTTGATATTGAAGTTGGTGATGTTTTATTAATCTCAAATAATTTGGCTTATGCGGTTATTTATAATACAAAGATTTGTGATCTGATTTATCCAGAGGAGTTAAAAATGGCTGATCATTTTGAGTACGAGGAAGATTTTGAAACAGATGACTTTGATATCAAAAAAAGCGAAATCGAGATTAATGATGAAAATGACTATCAGCAGATTAATAGTTTTGAAGACTTGCCTGTAAAAATTGAGTTTGTTCTTGGAAAGAAAATAATGAATCTATATGAAATAGACGATCTCTGTGCAAAAAGAATTATATCTTTGCTTCCTGAAGCTGAGAAAAATATAGAGATACGTGTAAATGGCGCGCTAACTGGCTATGGCGAACTTGTTGAAGTGGATGATAAATTGGGCGTAGAAATTCATTCTTGGTTATCAGGGTATAATAATGTCAAATAGTATTTCGCTGATAGCGATATTATCATTATTTACACTATTACCGTTTATAATAGCATCCGGGACATGTTTTATTAAATTCTCGATTGTTTTTGTTATTGTCCGAAACGCACTGGGACTTCAGCAAGTGCCATCAAATATGACACTTAATGGGGTAGCTTTGCTATTGTCAATGTTCGTAATGATGCCGGTTGGGAAGGAAATATATAATAACAGTCAGAATGAGAATCTTTCATTCAATAATGTAGCGTCGGTTGTTAATTTTGTTGAGACAGGCATGAGTGGTTATAAATCATATTTGATAAAATATTCTGAACCGGAGTTGGTTAGCTTTTTTGAAAAGATTCAGAAGGTGAATAGTTCTGAAGACAATGAAGAGATAGTCGATGATGAGAATATTTCAATTTTCTCGTTACTCCCGGCATATGCGTTGAGTGAGATAAAAAGTGCATTTATTATAGGTTTCTATATCTATTTACCCTTTGTTGTAGTTGATCTGGTTATATCCAGCGTTCTGTTAACGTTAGGTATGATGATGATGAGTCCGGTAACCATATCTACACCAATAAAATTAATTCTGTTTGTCGCGATGGACGGTTGGACAATGTTATCGAAAGGACTCATTTTACAATATTTTGACCTATCCATTAATCCCTGAGGAAAAAATATGGACGACATTGTTTTTGCGGGGAATAGGGCGCTGTATCTGATTTTAGTTATGTCTGCAGGACCTATTGCAGTTGCGACATTTGTTGGTTTATTGGTAGGGCTTTTTCAAACGGTAACACAGTTGCAAGAACAGACTTTGCCATTTGGCGTCAAATTATTGTGCGTAAGTATTTGCTTTTTTTTAATGAGCGGATGGTATGGTGAAAAATTATATTCGTTTGGTATCGAAATGCTTAATTTAGCATTCGCGAGAGGATAGCATGGGGGAGGCGATACTCTATCAGTTGCATAGTCTGCTGGCTGCTACAGCGCTCGGTTTTTGCCGATTGGCACCAACTTTCTATTTGTTACCATTTTTCGCCAGTGGGAATATACCAACAGTAGTCCGCCATCCAATAATAATAGTGGTATCATGTGCATTAGTTCAGCATTACCACTATGAATTATCTACCCTAAATGAAATAGATATCGCTTTGTTTGCTGCCAGAGAAATTATCATAGGGTTGTTTATTGCTTGCTTATTAGCATCCCCATTTTGGATTTTCCTTGCTATAGGCAGCTTTATCGATAACCAACGTGGTGCAACGTTAAGTAGTACTTTGGATCCGGCTACAGGTGTCGATACATCGGAATTAGCAAGATTATTTAACCTTTTCTCTGCAGCAGTTTATCTTACTAACGGTGGATTGAACTTTATTCTGGAGACTCTATGGCAAAGTTATAACTTATGGCCTTCAGGAAATTTTAATTTTCCTAAATTAGAGCCTTTATTCTCATATATTAATAATATAATGACTCATACTATCGTTTACGCAAGCCCCGTGATTGCGGTTATGCTGGGCGGTGAAGCTGTCCTGGGATTGCTGGCACGCTATGCTTCACAACTAAATGCTTTTGCCATCTCACTGACTGTCAAAAGTGCGCTGGCATTTTTAATATTAATTATTTATTTTGGCCCAATACTGGCTGAACGAGTTATGCCGTTATCCTTTTTCCCAGAACAATTGCAATTATACATTGATAAATAGAGTGTTTCATGGCAAATAAAACTGAAAAGCCAACACAAAAGAAACTCCAGGATGCTTCTAAAAAAGGGCAAATTCTAAAAAGTAGAGACTTAACAGTCTCTGTAATAATGCTTGTGGGTACTTTATATCTCGGATATGTATTTGATGTGCATCATATTATGTCGATTCTTGAATACATCCTTGATCATAACGCTAAACCGGATATTTGGGACTATTTTAAAGCTATGGGGATAGGTTGGTTGAAAACGATCATTCCTTTTTTGCTGGTTTGCATGTTTACAACAATACTTGTCTCATGGTTTCAAAGTAAAATGCAATTAGCAACTGAAGCTATTAAGTTTAAGTTTGATTCATTAAATCCAGTAAATGGCTTAAAACGTATATTTGGCTTAAAAACCGTAAAAGAATTTGTCAAAGCAATACTTTATATTATTTTTTTTGCATTGGCGATCAAAGTATTTTGGAGTAACCATAAATCACTGCTTTTTAAAACTCTTGATGGAGATATCATATCTTTATTATCAGATTGGGGAGAGATGCTATTCCTTCTCATACTATATTGTCTCGGCAGTATGATAATTGTTCTAATATTTGATTTTATCGCTGAGTATTTTTTATTTATGAAAGATATGAAAATGGATAAACAAGAAGTTAAAAGAGAATACAAGGAACAAGAAGGAAATCCAGAAATTAAGTCTAAACGCAGAGAACGCCATCAAGAAATTCTGTCAGAGCAATTGAAATCTGATGTCAGTAATAGCCGTCTGATGATTGCCAACCCTACGCACATTGCCATAGGGATATACTTTAAGCCACATCTGTCACCTATACCATTGATTTCTGTAAGAGAAACTAATGAGGTCGCATTAGCCGTAAGGAAATATGCAAAAGAAATCGGAATACCAATTATTACAGATAAAAAATTAGCACGAAAAATTTATGCTACCCATCGTCGCTACGATTATGTTAGCTTCGAAAATATAGATGAGATCTTGCGTCTTCTGCTGTGGCTTGAAGATGTGGAGAATGCTGGACAACCTATTCCAGATGAACTGCTCCCCTCAGAAGATAAATTCAAAGAAGGTGAAGACACAAAAAGTGAGAATAAAGACAATAATTAAAAAAATTAAACATCTATCATAGTCGGAAATTTATAAGAATCTACACGCAAAAAGCGTGTAGATTCTTATTTAATGTGTTAAACGATCTTGCGAAATGACAAGCAATTGATACATACTCATCTCTTTATAAGCTGGAACAGTCGTAACCTGTGCAAATTCGCGATATAGTTTCTGCTCTAGTTCTGCTGATGATATATATTCCGGGTGTTCGCTAAAGAACAGTCTTGCATCTACTATCGCTTGAGATTCGCCACTTCTTCTATTCTGAGTATCCTTTAATGAATTTTCTCTGGTGCATGCAGAGAGCAACGATATCAGCGCGACAGTTATTATGATTTTACTATTATATCTTACTAATGACATATCAACTTTCTCTTATGCAAGATTGGAGTTTAAAATAATGTTTATCCCATTCACAGAGTGCTATAAACAACTCAACAGTACCTTTTATGTTAAGTTTATTTAGGGCTCTTATTTTG